>NZ_NCFJ01000046.1:0-14530 GCF_002281105.1 Polynucleobacter sp. 35-46-11 | reverse complement strand
GACTTTTTTGAGTCGGCAGATTTTAAATCTGCTGTGTCTACCGATTTCACCACTCGGGCTCGCACGAGCAATAAAGCCGTACTAAATAAATCAAGACAAGCAAAATTTTAGCATGCGGGAGCTATTGGAGGCGGGAAGTCTGCATTCACCTAGCGTAAGCTTGAAGCCAAAGCAAACCCACTAAACTATTCCCATGAAAGTATCTACGCTAAGTCCAGGTCTTAAAATCCTATTTAAAGCCATCTTTTGGCTTGGTTTTGGGGCATTGACATTAACTATCGCGGCTGGAGTCTTTTACTTACTTTCAGCTCAAACCAGCCCCTCGGGCAAGCGGCTTATTAAATCTTTAGGCGATTCAGTTGCCATCACCTTTGATGAAAGTGATATCCCCCATATTCAGGCAAAGAGCTCTACAGATGCCCTCTTTGCTTTGGGCTATTTGCATGCGAGCGAACGTTCCTGGCAAATGGAAATTAATCGCCGACTATCTAGCGGGCGACTCTCAGAAATCCTCGGAAAAGAAACGCTCGCAATTGATCGTTTTATTCGTACGCTAGGCATTAAACATGCTGCCGAAAAACAATTCGATCGTTACCCTATTGCTACCAAGCAATTGCTGCAATCCTATGCGGATGGTGTCAATGCTGGCAATGCTCACTTGGGTTGGGCGCTACCAGTTGAATACTTTTTAACCGGTTCCAAGCCAGAGCATTGGTCGCCCACTGATAGCGTGGCATGGATGTTGATGATGGCACTTGATCTTGGCGGTAACTGGCATAAAGAATTACAACGCCTTGAGCTCTCGCAATTCTTAACGACCAAGCAAGTATGGGAGGTGATGCCAGCATATACGCCAGGCGAGCCTGTAAGTAATGTTGACTTTGCCAAGATGTATCGAGATATCAATGTCTTTAACCCTAATCCACTCGCACGAGATCAAAAGTCCAAGAAACTGCCAGCAACTGAGCTGGCCATTAATGAAGTGCCAGGCGGAAAAGATGGCATGGGCTCAAACAATTGGGCACTTAGCGGGAAACTCACCACCTCTGGCAAGCCCTTACTGGCGAATGACCCACACCTAGGCTTATCAGCTCCGGCAATTTGGTATATAGCTCACCTGGAGGCCCCAGGACTTAATGTCATTGGCGCCACCCTCCCCGGCATTCCAGCGGTAGTACTAGGCCGAACCGATAAGTTCGCCTGGAGCTTCACCAATACGGGTCCCGATGTTCAGGATTTATATATTGAGCAGTTAGATCCGAAAAATCCCGGCACATATCGAGGTCCAGAGGGCCCGCTATCTTTTAAAGTTCGCCAAGAAATCATCGACATCAAAGGCGAGCCCCCTCTTCGCTTTTTGGTTAAAGAGACTCGACATGGTCCAGTGATCTCTGAATCTTATGCACGCGCAAAACGAGCCATTGATACCGATCGCTTTGCCCTGGCATTACGCTGGACTGCGCTAGATGTTGAAAACCAGTCTGTTGCTGGCTTGCTAGAGATGAATCACGCCAAAGATTTGGATACATTCAAACAAGCGCTACGCAAAAACTATGCCCCAATGCAAAACGTTGTCATGGCGGATGTCGATGGAAACATCTCTCTTCAGGCGGCCGGTGTTGCACCCAAGCGCACCTTGCACCAAGGTTTATATGGTGTAGCGCCAGCCTTAGGCTGGGAGATGCAGTATGACTGGGCTGGGTATATCCCATTTGATCAGCTACCAAGCAGCAATAACCCAGATACAAACTGGATCGCCACAGCCAACCAAAAAATATTAGCCAGCAATGATCCAAACCCACTCACTGGTGACTGGGATTTACCAACACGCTACGACCGAATTGTGGAATTGATTAAAGGCAAGTCAGTGCACGATCTCACCTCCATGAAATCCATGCAAGCAGATACCCTGTCTTTGGGTGCTACACCATTATTGGAGTTATTTAAATCCACCCAATCAAAACATCCTTTGGCACAACAAGCTATTGAGCTCAGCAGAAATTTTGATGGCGATATGAAAATTGATAGTACTGGTGCGCTCATATTTAATGCCTGGGCTGATCAACTCTCACGCAAACTCTTTTCACGCCTAGGTTATTTATTTACGGAAAATTATGGTGCACGGAATTTTAGGCACCCCTTAATATTGCAATTGCAAAATCCCAATAGCCCATGGTGCAATGATCCGCAAACTGAACAAATTGAAAGCTGTGCCGATGCTTCAAATGCAGCATTTGATAACGCACTTGAACAACTGAGCGCGCAATTTGGCAATAATCCTAAAAATTGGACATGGGGTAATGCGCACATGGCAGTCTCTGAGCACCGTCCATTAAGCAAGGTGCCACTCCTTGGCAGCCTCTTTAATTTGACGCAAGCTTTTTCCGGCGATAGCTTTAGCATCAACGTAGGGCGTCTTGAACTCCTGAGAGCTGATAACCCTTTTGAAACTAAGCAGGCTCCCAGCCTTCGAACCCTCTTTGATCTCTCTGACTTAGAACAGTCCCTATTTATTTATCAGTCTGGACAGTCTGGCTGGGTGCAGAACAAGCTCTACCGCAATATGAGCGGGCTTTGGGCTCGCAATGAATATCTTCCCCTGCAAATGAAGCCTTCAAAGATCAATCGACAATTAGATCTGAATATTAAGGAGAAATAAGCTAGGGAGTTTAGAATAGAATTTACAGGCCCAGTTCGGGTTTAACCGATTGAGAAACAACGCTATTTATTATGAAAAAAATACACGCACTTACTATTTTTACTGCCCTCTCCTTATTGCCTTTCTCCAGCAGCTTCGCTGAGTGGAAAGAATTGGGATCTAATGAGCTCATGGTAGTTTATGTAGACCTCGATACCATTAGTGCGTCCGGCGAAAAAGCGCAAATTATGTCGATGCTGGATTTTAAAAAGCCTGGCGTGAATCCAAAAACGAAGCAGCCGGTTAGCTCAATCATTGGGATTAATGAATACAACTGCCCAGCCCTTAGCTATCGCCCAATCGAATACAAAGAGTTTGCCGGTAATAAAGGTAGCGGCAAAGTAGTTTCCGATAACAAAACTCCTAGTAGTGAGTTTGAGCCTGTCGTGAACGAGTCTTGGACCGCAGGAGTATTTAACGTTGTCTGCAAGCGTAAATAAACAGCGTATTTTGACTTCCCATCTAAGCAGATCAAACCCATCGGGTTGGTCTGCTTTTTGCATTTATTGGGGTCTGATTATTGGGAGTATTTTTCTCTGCCTCAATTTAACTGGTTGCGCAGCCCCCTTGCTTGCCCTAGGCAGCTCAGCAACCAGCGTAGCAAGCTCTGCTGGCACCGCAGCCGTTTCCGTGGCAGCAGCCAACCCTTCGACTGCAGCAAGCGCCATCTCCACTGCCACTACCGGAAAATCCCCTTTAGAGCACGCGGCTTCCGCAGCAACCAAGCAAGATTGCAACTTCCTCAATGCCCTAGGGCCTAAGCCCATTTGCAGCGATATTCCCGTTCCGACTATCAAAGATATGAGTGAGCCTTATCCAGGCCCAGCAGATAGCCTGACCACTTCTAAATAAGCAGTCTAAAATTACGCCTAATCAGCATTCTTTACCCTTATTAAAGCCATGACTACAGAAAATTACTACCTCACACTCACCTGCCCCAATCGACCAGGCATTGTTGCCGCAGTTTCAACGTACATCTTTGAATTGGGCGGCGATATTGAAGAGGCTCAGCAATTCGATGACAAGGCTTCTAAACGCTTCTTTATGCGTGTGAGCTTTAGCTGCAGTGCTGACAGCAAAACTTTGAGAGCTGGCTTTGTAGAAATCGCTAAACGTTTTGATCTTACTTGGGGCTTACGTGCAGTGAAGGATTTAAAACGTGTATTGATCATGGCATCTAAGCTAGATCATTGCCTAGTGGATCTTCTCTACCGCTGGCGTATCGGTGAATTGCCGATGATCATTTGTGGAATCGTTTCAAACCACCCGCGCGAGCTTTACTCCAGCATTGATTTTGCCGATATTCCGTTTTATCACCTCCCCGTAACAGCAGAGACTAAGCCGGCACAAGAAGCCAAACTTTTAGAGATTGTTGCTGATTCAAAAGTAGATATGGTCATTTTGGCCCGCTATATGCAAATTCTCTCGGATGACTTATCGACTAAGTTATCTGGACGCTGCATCAATGTTCACCATTCTTTCTTACCAAGCTTTAAGGGCGCCAAGCCTTACCATCAGGCTCATGCCCGCGGCATCAAGTTGATTGGCGCTACTGCACACTTTGTTACCAGCGATCTGGATGAAGGCCCCATCATTGAGCAAGATGTGACTCGTGTTACTCATGGTGATACGCCTGAGGACTTGGTTCGTAAAGGTCGTGATTTAGAGCGCACTGTCCTATCACGTGCTCTACGCTACTACTTGCATGACCGTGTCTTAATTAACGGCGCAACCTCCGTAGTATTCTCCGATTGAGTTGAGTCTCTGAGGCCCCATTCATGATCTCCGGCCTCGTCCAAATTCTTTTATTCCAAAGCTTTGGCGAACTTGTATCAAAGTTCGCCTTACCTACCCTGCCTGGTCCCGTTATCGGATTGGTTCTACTCATTGTCTGGCTAGTACTGCGCAAGGGAATCAATCATGAGCTCGCCATGGTGGCAGATGGCTTTAGCCAGTATCTTGGGCTCTTATTTGTTCCAGCAGCAGTAGGTGTAGTGCTCTTTCTACCCCAACTTAAAGCCAATGCACTCGCGATTGTGAGCGCTTTAGTTGGTAGCGTCATTTTGACAATTGCCACTAGCGCGATCGTTGTCCGCTTTTTGAGCGCAAAGCCAAAAGAGGTGGATGAATGAGTGAAAAACACTCCATCGTCGAGATATGGGTTTACTTATCGGGCAGCCCGTTATTTGCCCTGTTTATTACCTTGGCCGCCTATCAAATTGGCCTATCGATTTATAAAGCTACAAAACAGAATCCTTTGGCCAATCCCGTAGCAATTGCGATCATCTTGGTGGCTAGCATAATTCAATTTATTGAGATGCCCTATTCCACCTACTTTGAAGGTGCGCAGTTTATTCATTTCTTATTGGGCTCAGCAACCGTCTCGTTGGCTATTCCGATTTATAGAGGCTTGAGTAGCTTAAAGGGTCGATCCCTTCCTTTGCTAGCGTCCTTGCTTGCAGGGGGTCTAGTATCAATCATCAGCGCAGTCAATATCGCTAAATTATTCGGGGCTGACTCTAGCATCACCGGAGCGATGTATCCCAAGTCTGTAACTGCGCCAATCGCCATGGGTATTGCTGAGCGTATTGGCGTATCCCCAACCCTGACTGCCATCTTTGCCGTTACTACCGGAATTCTGGGAGCCATTTTGGCCCCCTTCATTCTGAATGCTCTGGGAATGAAAGCGTGGTGGCAGCGTGGTTTTGCAATTGGTATCGGTGCACATGGTATTGGGACATCACGTGCATTTAGTATTCACCCAGAGGCTGGGACTTATGCCAGTCTAGCGATGGGAATGAATGGGGTGATTAGCGCGGTAGCCATCCCCATTCTGTATCACCTATTTAATTAAAGTCCCGCTGACTGCTTGATGGCGTTAAGTGATCTTCATCACATCATCAATCGCATCGCTTAATACGCTTACTAAAAACTCTACCTCTGCAGGTGTTGAAATAAACGGAGGACCGACTGCAATCGTATCGTTCGTAATTCGTACCAATGCGCCTCTTTCAATGCAGGCCTCCAAGGTCTTCATTGCTCTCAATCCGGGCTTCCCAGCAATCGGAACCAAGTCAACCGCACCAGACAGACCAAAGTTACGAATATCCAGTAAGCCCGTTTTCCCCTTGAGGGCATGCAAAGAGTTTTCCAAGACGGGTTCAAGGGCTATAGCACGATTCACCAGATCATCAGACTCAAAAATATCCAACACTGCATGGGCAGCAGCCGTTGGAATTGGATGGCCTGAATAAGTGTAGCCATGGAAGAATTCAATGGCCTGCTCTTGTCCGCCTTGCGACATGATGGCATCGTAAATATCTCCGCGCACCAATACACCTCCCATTGGAATTACACCATTGGTAATGGCTTTAGCAAAGGTAATCATGTCGGGAGTTACGCCAAATCGATCTGCACCAAAGTTTGCACCTAAGCGACCAAAGCCCGTAATGACTTCATCAAAGATTAGTAAGATGCCATGCTTTGTGCAAATATCCCGAATCTTTTGCAAATAGCCTTGTGGCGGAACAATCACCCCCGTCGAGCCCTGTACTGGCTCCAAAATAACTGCAGCAATCGTATTAGCGTCATGCAAAGTGACGATATTTTCCAGCTCATCAGCTAAGTGCGCACCCCAAGTAGGCTGCCCTTTGGAGAAAGCCATTTGAGAAAGGTTAAAAGTATGCGGGAGATGATCAACTCCATTCATCATCATATTGGCGAATGCTTTGCGGTTAGCAACAATCCCGCCAACAGAAATGCCACCGATACCAACACCATGGTAGGCGCGCTCGCGACCAATCATGCGAAAGCGAGATGCATTCCCCATTGATCGGTGGTACGCAATCGCAATCTTGAGGGCGGTATCCACTGCTTCAGATCCCGAATTAGTGAAGAAGACCTTATCTAAACCTGCTGGCGCCATCTCAACAATGCGACTTGCTAAAGTGAAAGTAGCCTCACTTGCCATTTGAAATGCAGGGCAGTAATCCATACTCTCATACTGTTTTTGAATGGCTGCACCAATACGTGGATCGCCATGCCCCAATGGGGAGCACCACAGCCCTGAAAGACCATCAAACAACTTTCGACCATGATCGTCAAAGTAGTAAGCTCCTTTAGCGGACTGCATGACTTTTGGATTTTGGTGAAAGTAGCGATTAGGTGTGTATGGCAGCCAATAGGCCGACATATCAATCGCGCTAGGATTTTTTGTAGCTGCTGTCATGTTTGTCTCGATGTTATTTGTAATTTGCCTCACACCTTAGGGTGAGTTTTCTAATACTATATTACTCATTAACTAACTGGATACTGAAATGAATACTTTACGTTGCCTCTCAAAAACATTCTTCGGACTCTTGCTGCTCAGCAGCTTATCTGGGCAGGTCATGTCAGCACCGGATACGGATTGGCCTAAAAAACCTGTTGTTGCCATTCTGTCATTCCCTCCGGGCGGTTCTACTGATGTATTTGCACGTGCAGTAGCAATCCCACTTGGTGAGGCACTTGGACAGCCTGTTGTGATTGAAAACAAACCCGGTGCTGGTGGGATGATTGGCTTAAGTGCCGCTGCCAAGGCTGCTCCAGATGGGTATACGATTCATATTAGCGCCATGACTAATCAGTCTATTTCGCAGGCCATCTTCAAAAATCCTCCTGCAGATTTGACAAAAGATTTTGCGCCTGTTGCTCTTATTGGTACCGTACCCCATTTAATCGTGATTAATCCTTCGGTGCCGGCTAAGAATTTACCCGAACTCATTGCCTTTATTAAATCTAAAAAAGGTGACTTTAATTACGCTTCACAGGGTAACGGCAGCCTCTCTCACCTAGAGTCAACTTTGTTCATGCAACGGATTGGGGCAACTGGCACTCATATTCCATACAAAGGCAGCTCTTTCGCATTACCAGATTTAATTGCTGGCAATACCCTCATGATGTTTGATAGCGTCACTGCATCTTTGCCCCATATTCAGAGTGGTAAGTTACGCCCAATCGCTATTGCTGCTAGCGATCGTTCACCACTCATGCCAAATGTGCCCACCCTTGGTCAAGACGGTATGAAGCAATTTGATGTTGAAAACTTTTATGCAATCTATGCTCCAAAAGGAACGCCTCCAGCAATCATTACAAAGCTGGAAGGAGAAATCCGTAAGATCCTCGCTAACCCCGACTTCAAAGCACGTCTTGCTACCCAAGGAATTCATCCGCAATTCGCAAACTCTGAACAATTAACAGCAATCACCCAGAGCGAACATGACAAGTGGGCAAAAGCAGTTAAGGCAGCAAACGTTAAAATTGATTAATTGCTCATTAGTTTTGCGCACACCCATTTATTGAATAGATTAGACCCATGTTGATATCACCCCCTTATGGTGGCGGCCGCGCCCCAGTTTTAGCCAAGAATGCCGTTGCAAGTTCTCAGCCATTAGCCACACAGGCTGGGATTGAGGCCTTGCAAAACGGTGGCAATGCTGTAGACGCGGCACTTGCTACCGCAATCACCCTTACTGTGGTTGAACCCACTATGAATGGCTTAGGTGGCGATGGCTTTGCATTAATTTGGGATGGCAAAAAACTGCATGGCATGAATGCCTCGGGGCGCGCTCCTGCAGCCTGGACTCCAGAGTATTTTTCCGGCAAGGCGGCAATGGATTTGATTGGCTGGAATACCGTAACAGTGCCAGGCATGGTTTCGGGATGGATTGAGTTATCTCGCAAATTTGGCAAGCTGCCTTTTGCACAACTCTTCAAGCGCGCTATTGACTATGCAGAGAATGGCTTTCCTGTCTCGCCGGTGATTGCTCGCCAATGGCGCGAAGCGATTCCGATTCTCAAAAATCAGGCTGGCTTTAGTGATTCATTTTTGATTGAAGGCAAGTCTCCTGCTGCAGGTCAAATCTGGCGTTACCCCGCTCAAGCTAAAACACTCCGTGAGATCGCGGATAGTGAAGGTGAGTCTTTTTACACTGGGAAGCTAGCCCAAAGTATGGTCGACTTTGCTCAAAGCACTGGAGGCTGCTTCACAATGGCAGACTTTGCCAACAATCAAACCGAATGGGTTGAGCCTTTAGCATTTGATTATGGTGACTACACTTTGCATGAGATTCCTCCGAATGGTTCAGGCATCGTTGCTCAGATGGCGCTCGGTATTTTGCAAGCGGCCAACGTAAAGCAATACCCAGCCAACTCTGCGCAGCGCATTCATCTGCAAGTAGAGGCGATGCGAATTGCCTTTGCCGATGCTTACGCTCACGTATCGGATCCCAGCACGATGAAGGTAGCAACAAGCGCCCTGCTGGATAGAGACTATTTGGCAAGCCGTGCTGCACTCATCAATCACAATCAAGCAGGTAGCTATGGTGATGGAGATCCACATGCTGGTGGCACCGTTTATCTCTGCGCCGCTGATGAATCCGGCATGATGATTTCCTATATTCAGTCGAACTTCAAAGGCTTTGGTTCTGGAGTAGTTTCCCCCGGTGGTATTGCATTCCATAACCGCGGCATGAGCTTTAGCTTGGTGGAGGGCCACCCCAATCAAGTAGCACCAGGTAAGCGCCCTTTCCACACGATCATTCCGGCATTCCTAACGAAGGGTGACCAACCTGCCATGGCGTTTGGCGTGATGGGTGGCAATATGCAGCCACAAGGACATATCCAGTTTGTCATGCGCTTTGTTGATGAGTATCTCAATCCACAAACATGCTCAGATGCACCGCGCTGGAGAATTGATGATGTGGGCAAGTTGACTGTTGAATCCTCTATGCCAACTGCAGTAGTCGAGGGACTAAAAGCAATGGGGCATGAAGTGACTGTGATGCCAGCCAATAGCCTGGACTTTGGTAGTGCTCAAGCGATTGCGCTATTGGGCGAAGAAACTAAAGATGCTTATATTGCTGGTAGCGATCATCGTCGCGATGGATTGGCAGCAGGCTTCTAGTCTTACAACTAAAGTGTAAAAGTTGCCTGCAAAATATCGAGGCTAATCCCCAACGTTTTATTGTTGACCACCCCCAATCGCTTGACTAGGCGCGTCTTATCGATAGTGCGAATTTGATCTAAGAGCACTAAACCTTTTTTACCATCATGCGTAATTGGCACACGATAGGATGCTGACCTACCTTTTGTAGTCATTGGCGCAATAATGACAGTTCGCAAAAAGTCATGCATCTCCTGTGGAGATACAACAACGCATGGTCGAGTCTTTTTAATCTCACTGCCCATAGTTGGATCTAGATTAATTAGCCAAATATCTCCGCGTGAAACGATACTTTTTACCAAACCCAATCCTCGTCATTCTCATTCATAAAGTCGCCCAACACTAATCCATCTTCACCAGCCTCGGCAATTGCTTTTGACTCCTCAGCCCAACCTTCACGGGGATTTTTTTTGGGTTTACTTAAGACAAGTTTGTCGCCCTCAATCACCAAATCAGCGTGATCATCAAAACCTACCTGCTCAAGAATAGCTTTAGGAATAACCACTCCACGAGAGTTCCCAATTTGACGAATTTGTAGATGCAACTGCTTTTTCATAGTAATAACAATGTTATAACTAGATTATTAAAAAGTCAAGGTGGGGAAAGTCTAGCTTGGCAGGCAGTTGAGGTAGAAACGCTTCACCTCTTGGTCACAGCTCACATCTTTTGGCTGTATAGGTCGCTCTAGGGTAATGCCCTCAATGGAGGTGCAACGGCTTAGTGCGACATAGACCTGTCCTGATGCAAAGGCTCCCGAAGAGAGGTCTACCTTGATCTTATCTAGCGTCTTGCCTTGACTCTTATGAATAGTGACAGCCCAAGCTAACATCAATGGGATTTGTACAAAGGTGCCAATAATGTTTGGTGAAATCTTCCCAGACATCATGTCGTGGTCGTAGCGATAGGACTCCCACTGGTGCCCTTTGACTTCAACTGTATTTGAGTAAGGTCCGTTCTGCACTATCACCTTCACGGTATTGGGCAGTAACTCACGCACTACCCCGATCGTGCCATTCACCCAGCGCTTGGGGAAATTGCTATCGGTCGCCGTAAACATGACCTTTGCACCGACCTTAAGGGTCAGATGATTTGGCGACGGCAGATTACGATCATCCACGTTGAACTTGCCAGTGCTATTGCCAGTGTAGACCTTGGTATCCGTTGTTAGTGCTCTTAAGCCTGCGCCATTAATTTGATCTGCGCGCGCGTTGGTCGTAGTCAAGGTGATGGTCTGCTCATCAGCCTCTTTTTTGGTTTCGTAGCAAACTGCATTGAGGGTATCCAGTGCTTCATCAATATCTTGATTAATGCGGATTTGATTGAGTAGGCCCGCAAAGTGCACATCCTTCTGGCGGAAGATCTTGGACAGTTCCACCATCGTGACATCCTTACGATGTAGCGCATTAGCGCAAAAGAAGTAAGGGCCTTCGTAACCTCGCTCAGAAAGTACTTGCATATCCGCTTGAGATACAACCGGAGGCAACTGAAATAAGTCACCTACAAACATCACCTGTATGCCACCAAAGGATTCACTCTTATGGGGTCCGTTAGCACGTAGGAATAGATCAATTGCATCCACTACGTCTACCCTCACCATCGAGATCTCATCAATGATTAGTAGACGAATATCTTTATAGAGACGTTTATCTTTTAAGGGCTTGATATCTTCCTCTGGAAAGATCAAGCGAGGTGGCAAGCGAAAGAAAGAGTGAATCGTGACACCCTTCACCTGCAATGCGGCCACACCAGTTGGTGCAACTACCACTACGTTGCCAGGAATATTCTCGCGCAGATAGCCAATTAAGGTTGTCTTACCAGTGCCCGCTTTACCGCTAACAAAGACATAAGGGTCATGACGCTCGATAGCGTCGATTACGTCCTGGTATTCAGGGGTGATTTCAATATCGGAAACTGAGGGAGCGATCTCTGTACTCATAGGCATGGGGAACTATACTCCACCAAGAATTCAAGCGGCTAATGGCTAGTCAAATTAGCCTGACTAGCCCAGCAAATCTACTCGATTGCCGCCCAGCCTTTTAGCTCGGTACATCGACATATCAGCCAACTTCAGAACGTGCTCTGGCGTATCTGTCTCATCGAAAAATACCTTACAGCCAATACTTGCGCTAGAAAGATGCTCAATAATCTTACCCTCAAACCCCAATTGATAGGGCTCAATCAGGGCAGTTAAGATTTTCTCTGCAATAATTTTTACTTGTTCCAAGGCACTGTCTAAATCAGCACTAATCTCAGGTAAAACAATAACAAATTCGTCTCCGCCAAATCGCGCTACAGTGTCACTTTCGCGGATGCAAGATTGCATGCGACGAGCGCTTTCATTCAATAAAATATCGCCCACATGGTGACCATACTGGTCGTTAAGCTCTTTCAGCTTATCTAGATCTACAAACAATATGGCACCGTAGCGCTTACTGCGTTTGCTCACTGACATGGCGAATTTAATGCGGTCCATTAATAGATATCGATTCGGCAACCCCGTCAGATAATCATATAAGGCCAACTTTTGAACTTGATTCTCAAGCTGTTTGCGCTCCAACACGATGCTCACCAGATTCGAAGCCACTTCGATTTCCGCAATCTCTTCAATACTCGGTTGATGAGTCTCTTTACGATAAGTGGCAAAGGTTCCTAAAATTTCTCCTTTAGACGAGTAGACAGGATGAGACCAGCAAGATTTAAATCCAGTTTTATCAATAAGCGGTTTTGCTAACTCCCAGTTAGGATGAGTCTCCAAGTCTTCCGCAATCGAATTTTGTCCAGTTGCAACCGCATCTCCACAGCAACCCACTCCAGGACCAACAGAGAGAGATTCAACCGCCTCATTAAAGTAGCGCGGGATTCTAGGGGCAGCTCCAACTGTGAAGCTCTTCTTATCCTCATTGAGGAGAAGAATGCTGCAAAAAGTATTCGGATAACTTCTCTCTACATCAGACACAATTTAAAATAAAGCCACTTCTGTAGGACTATTTTTTGCCAATAGCTCCAAAACAGCATTGCGTGCTGCCTCTTGTTTTTGAACCTTCTGCTTGATGGTGATATCTTCAATAATTCCCCATACCATTTTTCGACCATCAGCATCATTGAGAGCAAAGCCTCTCAATGAAATCGGAAAGCGTGAGCCATTCTTGCGGATATATTCTTTTTGGTTGGGCCCAAAAAAACCTTTTTGATTTAATTGCTCAATCTGAGCACGCTCCTGAGCAGCATATTCGGTGGGAGTGATATCCCAAAATGAGAGCTTTAAAAAATCATCCTTACTGTATCCGGTGTACTCTAATAAGGCTGAGTTCACTTCTAAAAATTCACCAGTGCCATGATCAATTAAGGCCATACCAATTGGGGAATACTCAAATAGCACCTGAAATTTTTCCTCAGAGCGGCGTAACTTATGCTCACTAGCTTGACTAAGCTCACTAAAGACCTTGAATTCAGATTGATCGTCTTTGTATTTTTGTGCGATTTCTTGAAAAGCGTCTTTTTCAGCCATGAATGCATCAACCACTAAAGGGTCAAAGTGTGCCCCCTTTTTGTTTAGTATTTCTTGAACAGCATCCCCATGCTCCCATCCGGACTTATAGACTCGCTCGCTCACTAGGGCATCGTACATATCAGCCAAAGCCATGATGCGTGCTGACAATGGTATGCCCCGCCCTGCCAAGCCCTTTGGGTAGCCTTGACCATCCCAGCGCTCATGGTGAGAGCCTGCGATATCAATTGCCATCTTAATGACATCATCTTCCTCAACTTCTTCATCAAGCTGTGCTTTTGCAGATGAGAGAACATATTCACCAATCGTGGTGTGGGTTTTCATAATGCCCCACTCATCTTTATTGAGTGAACCCTCTTTATAGAGGATATGGTCTGGTATTCCAACTTTGCCGATGTCGTGCAGTGGTGCTGCCTTGTAGAGGCAATCAATCATCTGATCATTTAGAGTCTCAGGAAAATGGCCACTTTTTTTCAAACGTTCCGCCAAAATCCTGACATAGCCTTGTGTGCGAACGATATGGCTTCCAGTTTCATTATCGCGAGCCAATGCCAAGGCATTCAAACTAGAAAGCATCTTCAGTTCAGCATTAGAAGACTTCCTCTCCTCCTTCTTCCAGAGGCGCTCGAGCAAAATATTACTAATTGCAATATACACAAGCAAATTAGATGCAAGCCCAATACCTCGAAGTAGTGCCGGAAGCTCACTCTCCTGAAAGACGGTGATCGCGTTTGACTCCATCTGACTAGAAACATAAATGCGCAAAACTAGCATACTGATTTGGAAGATAAATGCCAACCCAAGCACATAGAAATGTCGGGTCTTATTACTTCTTGACTGAATGAGTACTTCTATCAAGCCCCATAAATTGATAGCCGAAATAACACTCACCATCAACAGCACACGTGCATCAAAAGAGCTGGCTTGGCGCATGAACTCAAAGAACGCTAGAAAAGTGGCAAACCAAAACCAATACAACCAAACAGGTATCAGCGCTTGTGGAATGCGCCAAGAACGAATAAATAGAATGGTAGCTAAGCCAGAAAATACAAGTGCAGTATTGCCTAAGGATAGAAAATACTGAGGGTTAAATCCAGCAGCAAAAAAACAGAGGCTGGACACCACCATTAATGTCAGGGAAGTTGGCCAATATAAATAAGAGTAGAGCCTCCCTTTTGGGTTCTTTCCGGAAAATGCTCCTAAGCAGATAATAAAAACAATTACCCCGTAAGACAGATAAAAGAGTTGGTTGAAGATCTCCATATGGTTTTTAGAATTCTGTCTTTATTAACCGGTTAATGCTCTTTAGAGCGCAATAAACTAACGCTTACATACAAAACAA
>NZ_NCFJ01000374.1:0-2551 GCF_002281105.1 Polynucleobacter sp. 35-46-11 | reverse complement strand
TAGCAATTGCAATGGGTGATGTGGTGTTGATGTTGCAGAACTCAACCTATTCTGTGATTTCACCCGAAGGCTGTGCATCTATTCTTTGGAAGACTGCTGACAAGGCACCAGAGGCTGCTGAGCAATTAGGTTTGACAGCGCAACGTTTGAAGACAATTGGCTTGATTGACAAGATCGTTGCTGAACCAACTGGTGGAGCGCATCGTGATTATGAGACCATGATGAATAACATGCGCAAAGCCTTGGCTGAGTCACTGAAAACCTTCGATGGTATGAAAGTGGATGCGCTTCTTGAGCGTCGACATGAACGCTTAATGGGCTATGGCAAGTTCAAGGAAATCGAAGCCAAGTCCTAAGGCGACTCTTCAGGCGGCTTCAGCAGTGGCCAAACGTATTGGTCTTGCCTTAAGTGGTGGGCTTGATTCGGTTGTCTTGCTTGATGCCATTTGCAAGACAGTCCAAACAGATCCTAATAACTCAACTGAGATTTGGGTATTCCATATTCACCATGGTTTGCAAAAGCCCGCTGATCAGTGGCTGGAGTTTTGCGAGAAGCTAGCCAAAAAGTACCAAGTACATTTTGATTTCCGTTTATTGCATTTTGCAGATCAATCGCAGGGCAATATTGAAGCCCGGGCTAGAGCAGAGCGCTACGATGCCTTAACGGAGTTGTGTATTGAGCATGGCATTGAAGATCTACTCTTAGCCCACCACCAAAACGATCAAGCTGAAACCGTCCTATTGCAGCTCTTGCGAGGTTCTGGTGTATCTGGTTTATCTGGTATGCCACTTAACCGTATCAACGCTAAAGACAATCAGTCTATTACGCTCTGGCGACCCCTGCTAAACCTCAGTAAGTCTGAGCTTGAGACTTACGCCAAAGAACACAAACTCAAATGGGTAGAAGATCCCAGTAATCAAAATACGCGCTATCGCCGAAATGCGATTCGTAAAGACATCATTCCGAGGCTGGAGAAAATTCAGCCAGGTGCGATTGCCAATTTTGCTCGCAGTGCAGACCTGCTTGCTCAGTCTCAATTGCTGCTCGATCGCCTGGCTAGACAAGATGGCAAGCATATTCTTCAAGCTCAGCGCTTAAGGCTAGCCCCTCTCTTGCCTCTTGCGAAGGAAGATAAAGCGGCTGCCAATAATTTGATGCGTTACTGGCTCAAGCTAAATGATTTAGTAATGCCATCCCAGGAGCGTCTAGAGTCTTGGTGGAAAGATCTGATGGCGGTAAAAACAGATTCAAATTTGGCATGGCAGCATGATGAGGCGAGCATTTATTTATGGCGTGGCCTCTTACAAGTGGCAAATCGCAAAGTCGGGCAGTGGGTATTTCGTGATGTGCCTGCTAGAAGCAAGTCCCTTGGCTTGCCTGCTGAATGGGTTAAGAAAGCCCAAAATCAGGGTCTTGTTGAGGAAAGGCTTCGTCAGGGGGCAGAAAAGCTCCAAATCAAGCCCAATACCCCACGAAAAACCCTCAAGAACCTTTTCCAAGAATCAGATACCCCACCTTGGGAGCGACAGGCGCCACTGCTTTATATCAATGATGAACTGATAGCGGTTGCTGGGGTGGGGGAGAGCTACCCACATTTGGTGTCGACTGGTAAGCGAGTGCTGCCTGCATGGACTGAGAAGCTATAGCAGGGGGGATAAAACCCTGTAAAATAAGCCCCTTTTAGACCCTAGGGAATGCATTTCCCTATAAACAGACAATACAACGGATTTATGGCTCTTATCGTTCATAAGTATGGTGGCACCTCAATGGGCTCAGTTGAGCGCATTCAGAACGTCGCTAAACGCGTTGCCAAGTGGATGCGTGCTGGCCACCAGGTAGTCGTAGTGCCCTCAGCAATGTCGGGCGAAACAAACCGTTTGCTTGGTTTGGCGAAGGACATTAATCCTGATGCTAATCCCCGTGAACTTGATCAAATCGCCTCTACGGGTGAGCAGGTTAGCTCTGGCTTATTGGCTTTGGCATTACTGCGTGAAGGTGTTGATGCAGTCAGCTATGCTGGTTGGCAAGTAACAGTTCACACGGATTCATCATTTACTAAAGCCCGCATCAAGAGCATTGATGACAAGAAAATTCTTGCTGATCTCAATGCTGGACGTGCTGTAGTAGTTACTGGCTTCCAAGGCGTTGATCCAGATGGCAATATCACCACTTTAGGTCGTGGCGGTTCTGATACATCAGCTGTTGCCATGGCTGCTGCACTGAAGGCGGATGAGTGCTTGATTTACACCGACGTCGATGGCGTCTACACCACAGATCCACGCGTTTGTGAAGATGCACGTCGCTTGGACAAAATTACTTTTGAAGAAATGCTCGAGATGGCAAGTCTTGGTTCAAAGGTATTGCAAATTCGTTCAGTCGAGTTTGCTGGTAAGTACAAAGTTAAAACCCGTGTTCTGTCATCGCTGACAGATCCATTGATGCCCCTTGCTGAAGAGATGAAGTCGGGCACCTTGATTACATTTGAAGAGGACAGCACTATGGAAGCCGCAGTTATTTCCGGCATCGCCTTTGCGCGTGATGAAGCAAAAA
>NZ_NCFJ01000373.1:0-2557 GCF_002281105.1 Polynucleobacter sp. 35-46-11 | reverse complement strand
GCGGTGTATTCACCGGCCATGACCGACTTCATCTTCATGGTGAAAGACAGCTCCTACATGTTTGTCACCGGCCCCGAGGTGGTGAAAACCGTGACACACCTTTAAACTCAAATCATGATTATGAAGAACTCCAATGCCTTAGACCAGCTATTTTCTAATAATCGCGAGTGGGCAGAAGCCATGGTCGCCAAAGATTCCAACTTCTTTAAGCGCCTCGTTTCTCAGCAGGCGCCAGAATATCTTTGGATTGGCTGCTCAGATAGCCGCGTACCTGCTAATGAAATTGTGAATCTTCTTCCAGGCGAATTATTCGTTCATCGAAATGTTGCTAACGTAGTGGTGCATACCGACCTCAATTGTTTATCTGTAATTCAATTTGCAATTGATCTCTTAAAGGTCAAACATATTTTGGTTGTTGGTCATTATGGTTGCTCTGGTGTGCATACCGCAATGACGGATAGGCGGGTAGGCTTAGCTGACAATTGGTTGCGTCATGTGAAAGACGTACATCAAAAGCATGAGCGCTATCTTGGTGATGCCATTCCAAGCCCTAAACGTCAAGATCGTTTATGTGAATTAAATGTGATTGAACAAGTTGTCAACGTTTGTGAAACCACCATTGTTCAAGATGCATGGTCCAGAGGACAAGATCTCACGGTGCATGGCTGGGCTTATCGTCTTGAGACTGGCTTAGTAAATGATTTAGGCATGTCTATTAGCTCCGATGAAGAAATGCATAGGCGTTACGCCACATCCTTGTCTCGCTACGATTCCAATTAAATTGAGTTTTGTTTAAAAACTTTTCAAACTACTCAGGACTAGCGCTCCTCAGGTTTCTGGCATCGCTTCCTTACAAGACCCTTGTCTCTATCGGCTATGGCTTAGGTTATTTGGCAGCGCATATTCCTAGCGATCGAAATCGCGTAGTTCAGAAAAATTTAGAACTCTGTTTTCCTGAGCTTAGCGCACAGGAAATTGATCTGCTCAGGAAAAAACATTGGAGACTACTTGGTCGCAGCTTAGTAGAGAAAAGTATTATTTGGCTTGGAAGTAAAGAACAGCTTGCCGACATGATTGAAGTTCGATCAGAGGTTGATTTAAATGATCGACAACCGCGCATCTTAGTCAATATGCATTTCATTGGAATTGAAGGCAGCATTATTTTGAGCGCACTTGCAAAAGATAAAGGCTGGCCTCGTACCTCTG
This sequence comes from Polynucleobacter sp. 35-46-11, assembly GCF_002281105.1. Lineage (NCBI taxonomy): Bacteria > Pseudomonadati > Pseudomonadota > Betaproteobacteria > Burkholderiales > Burkholderiaceae > Polynucleobacter > Polynucleobacter sp. 35-46-11. The sequence goes on along the minus strand of NZ_NCFJ01000373.1, from coordinate 1,351 downwards.
GATTTTTCCAGAGAATGAAAAGCCCCTTCTTCAATAAAAAAATTATTGAGTGGCGCAATCGCTTTGGTGGAAACTCGATTGATCGCCAGGGCAACACTATTGAGCTGATTAGAGAAATCCGCAAGGGTAGCTTCATCATCATTGCACCCGATATTGACTTGGGCTTGAAAGACTCTACTTTTGTTCCCTTCTTCAATATTCAAACCAATACCATTACTGCTGTATCCCGTCTCGCTAAAATTACTGGGGCACAGGTCTGCATGATGATTACGACTCTCAAAAATAATGAAGCTGGATATGTTTGCTCTATCAGCAAACCATTGGAAAATTTTCCAACCGAGAATCCAGAAGCAGATACCGCACGCTTAAACCAAATTTTTGAACAAGAAATTAGGCTCAGGCCCGCTGAATACTATTGGGTACATAAACGTTTTAAAAATAGGCCGTTTAATGAGAGTAGCCCCTATTAAGCCCTCTTATGTATTCATATATCTAGATCCTGGTCTTTATTAAAGTAATTACCGGATAATGTAGCCATGGAAGAAAAAATTCGTGTCTCCAAGTTACTCTCTGAGCTAGGTCTATGCTCCCGTCGCGAGGCCGACTCTTATATTGAGCAAGGCCTAGTAACCGTAGATGGCGAGGTTGTTAATGAGCTAGGCTCTCGCGCTTTTCGTCATCAGAAAATTGAGTTGCAATCTGGAGCTAAAGCACAGCAGGCCTCCCGAATTACTGTCATTCTCAATAAGCCAGTGGGCTTCATCTCACACTTCGATGATGCGCAAGAGTATCAACCGGCTGCCTCACTCATCACCCCAGATAATTACTTTGCCAGCCCGCTGGATAAGGGGCGCAATCCACGCTTTAATACTCGTGGTTTAGCGCCTGCTGGTCGACTCGATATCGACTCCACTGGCATGCTCGTTTTAACGCAAGATGGTCGCGTAGCTAAACTCCTAATTGGCGAAAACAGTCCTATTGAGAAAGAATATCTAGTCCGGGTTGAAGGCGCCCTCTCTTTTGAAGATTTGGATAGGCTAAAACATGGCCTAGAATTAGATGGGGTTGTTTTAAAACCAGCCCAAGTGAGCTGGCAGAATGAAGACCAGCTTCGCTTTGTTCTGCGAGAGGGTCGCAAGCGTCAAATTCGGCGCATGTGCGAAATGGTTGGCCTCCGAGTGTTAGGTCTGAAACGTGTCCGTATGGGCAGAATTTCTCTGGGCGCCCTACCGCCAGGAAAATGGCGCTTTGTGAGGCCTGAAGAGCAATTCTAAGAAGTCCCTCCCGCTTATAATTCTGTCAATTAGATTAAGCGCAGAATTACCATCGATACCATCACCTCCAGCACTCC
>NZ_NCFJ01000372.1:0-2558 GCF_002281105.1 Polynucleobacter sp. 35-46-11 | reverse complement strand
CGTGCGTGAAAAAATTCTGGCTAAAGCTCAGTAGGATTCAGTTAAATTAGCCCTATGACTGCATTCTCAGCACTAAAGCCTAAAAAAGTTTTATTTATTGCGACTCGTCAGATTGGAGATGTCCTTGTCACTACGCCGCTTATCTCTCAAGCGCGCGAGCTATGGCCTGATGCTGAGTTTCACTTTTTAGGTTACCGTGGCAAGCTCGAGATGCTCAAAGGTAATCCCGATATTACCCAGATCATCGAAACTTCCGATCGCCCCAAATTCAAAGAGTATCTCTCTTTATTTTTTAAACTATTTCAGCGTTACGACTTGGCTGTGGTTACGCAACCTAGTGATCGCGCCTATTTTTATGCTCTGGTAGCTGCCCATCACCGCGTTGGCGTACTAGGGGGCCACCCTCAAGGTCTCACTGATCAAGATAAAGCCAAGAAAAGTAAAAGCGATAAGCAAAACGCCTGGAAAAAGGCTATCAGCCTACATACAGTTGATGTGGATTATTTTGCCCAGCATGTCATTACTGAAAAGCTTCGCCTACTTGAGATCTTTTACAAGAAGCCGCGGGATTTATTTAGCAAACCTATTTCAGTCACTCCACCTGCTGGCGATCCCATTACCCCAAGCATTGCTGGTCAACTCTATGCGCCTTACCTTGTAGTGCATCCAGGGCCCTTGACTGCCTACAAGCGTTGGCCGCTTGCCTATTGGCAAACATTGCTAACTTGGATTACAAAACAAGGTTGGCAAGTTGTATTGAGCGCATCACCCGCTAAGCAAGATCTACAGCTAAACAAGGATATTCTGTCATTGCTTGATGAAGAAACCCGCAGTCATGTTGTTGATACAGCAGGCCTACTTACTATCCCGCAAGCGGGAACACTGATTCGCGGTGCAATTGCCTATATCGGGGTAGATACATCCATCACACACCTAGCGGCAGCATGTAATACACCGACCATTGCCTTATTTGGTCCAACGCCACCCACCAACTTTGGGCCATGGCCTAATAGTTTTATTGGTGAGCAGCCCTATCAATTAAGAGCTCGCTCGCAGACAGTTGGTCATGTCACGATCCTGCAAGGACCCGGTGAATGCGTCCCCTGTCGCAAAGCAGGCTGTGAAGATCGTGCAAATAGTCGTAGCGAATGCTTGGATCTCTTAGAACCCAATCAGGTGATTGCAGCGCTTCAAGACGCCACAAATCAATAAATCACTCTGAGTGGTTTTGGTGCTGCTGATTTAGAGGTACTGAACCTGAACTGTATTAGATTGCTTGGCCGCCAATATTTGATTCAGACTATGCAAGCAGGCATCATCAGGATAGATGCGCAACTCTTCTGGGAATTGCATCAAGCAAGCTCCGCCACTAGTAGTGACTGCAGCCGTGAGCATTAAACCCTTTAAGCCTTCGCTAGCACTTGGCATAGCGGCTGCTGCGGGGCCCAACTTGGGATCTCGCACTCGATTACTCATCAAGTAAGGCCCAATTTGGCTACGTAAGGATTTAAGATCAATCGCTGAATCAATCGATAAATGGATATTGCGAGCAAAACGCATGCGCGCACCCGTAATGTCCATCACCGCCTCTGATACGATCCGCATTCCGCCAGAAAACTTGTCGGGTGTAACGTTCACTTTCGCTACTAATAACTCATCTTCTTTGAGCCAAGAGCGATTTGGTTCATATACCTCGCTATAGAGGGTCACTTCTATTGCAGCGGTGCCATCATCAATTGTTGCAATCATCATACGGCCACGCTGACCCGTCAGCATGCGGGCAGAAGTAATAATGCCGGCGATCAACTGATCTTTACCCTCCGTCACTTTAGCCAATGGTTGACGAATGAAATGCGCCGTCTCGTCGCGATAGGCGTCAAACATGTGGCCCGTTAGGCAAAGTCCTAAGGCGCTCTTCTCATCTTGAAGGCGTTTCTTTTCAGACCAGACTGGTTCGCGCACCAATTCAGGCAGGTGGCGATCCTCTTCCCCTGCTACCTCAAACAAACTGACTTGGTTGATTGAAGCTTCCGCTTGTTCTGCCGCCTCGATTGCACGCGCTAAAGAAGCCAATAAAGTGGAGCGAATATCGTAAGGATTACCGCCGGCAGGAATAGAGTCCTTATACAAACTATCAAAGGCGCCAGCACGCATCAAAGCTTCAATTGCTCGACGGTTGACTTGCCTACGATCAACGCGTGCGCAGAAATCAAATAAATCTTTGAAAGGTCCGCCAGCTTCACGCGCCTTCACAATCACTTCAATTGCCGCCTCACCGGTACCTCTCACTGCGCCCAAGCCATAGCGAATATGACTGATCGGAGAATCTGGAGCAGCATCTGGGGCACGTAATGGTGTGAACACATAAACGCCAGTATTAATATCTGGCGAGAACACCCGAATATTATTTGCCAAACAATCGTCGTACAGAATCTTCACCTTATCGGTGTCATCCATCGCAAGCGATAAGTTGGCCGCCATAAATTCAGCAGGATAGTAAGCCTTAAGCCAGGCAGTTTGATATGCCAAGAGCGCATAAGCAGCAGCATGAGACTTAT
>NZ_NCFJ01000045.1:0-14750 GCF_002281105.1 Polynucleobacter sp. 35-46-11 | reverse complement strand
ACCTTATTCTTAACTTCAGAAGCTTCACATGACTAAACGCGCACTTCGTAATATCGCCATCATCGCCCACGTTGACCACGGTAAAACTACTTTGGTTGATCAACTCTTGCGCCAATCTGGCACATTTCGTTCTAATGAAAAAATGACCGAACGCGTCATGGACTCAAACGACTTGGAAAAAGAGCGTGGCATTACTATTTTGTCCAAGAACTGTGCGGTTGAGTATGACGGCACACACATCAACATCGTAGACACACCAGGACACGCCGACTTCGGTGGTGAAGTAGAGCGTGTGCTCTCCATGGTTGACGGTGTTTTGCTCTTGGTTGACGCGGTTGAAGGCCCAATGCCACAAACTCGCTTTGTAACCAAGAAAGCCTTGGCTCTTGGTTTGAAGCCTATCGTTGTGATTAACAAGGTTGACCGTCCAGGTGCACGTTGCGACTACGTAATCAATGCCACTTTTGAATTGTTTGACAAGCTTGGCGCTACGGAAGAGCAGTTGGATTTCCCAATCATCTATGCATCAGGCTTGAACGGCTATGCAGGCACCACAGAAGATGTGCGTGAAGGCGATATGCGCCCATTGTTTGATGCTGTTCTCAAGTATGTTCCTGTACGTGATGACGATCCAGATGGTCCTTTGCAATTCCAGATTTCTTCAATCGACTACAACAGCTATGTCGGTAAGATTGGCGTTGGCCGTATTAGCCGTGGACGTGTGAAGTCAGGCATGGAAGTAGTTTGCATGAACGGTCCGGATGGCGTGCCATTTAAAGGTCGAATTAATCAAGTATTGAAATTTAAAGGCCTCGAGCGCGAAATCGTTGATGAGGCGGTTGCTGGCGATATTGCCCTTATCAACGGCATTGAAGAGTTGGCAATTGGTACAACAGTTTGCGCAGTAGATAAACCAGATGCATTACCAATGCTGAAGATTGATGAGCCTACCTTAACTATGAACTTCATGGTGAACACTAGCCCATTAGCTGGTCGTGAAGGTAAATTTGTTACTAGCCGTCAGATCCGTGAGCGTCTTGATCGTGAGTTGAAAGCTAATATGGCTTTGCGCGTAAAAGAGACTGATGATGACACCGTATTTGAAGTGTCAGGTCGTGGTGAGTTGCATTTGACTATTCTGGTCGAAACCATGCGTCGTGAAGGCTATGAGATGGCGGTTTCCCGTCCACGCGTAGTATTCCACGAAGAGAATGGCGTCAAGATGGAGCCGTATGAGAACTTAACGGTTGACGTAGAAGATGCCACTCAAGGTTCCGTGATGGAAGATTTGGGTAAGCGCAAGGGCGAGTTACAAGATATGGTGAGTGACGGAAAAGGTCGTACCCGTCTTGAGTATCGTATTCCTGCGCGTGGTCTGATTGGTTTTCAGGGTGACTTCATGACCATGACTCGCGGTAACGGTTTAATGAGTCATACATTTGACTCTTATGCTCCAGCCAAAGATGGCATTTTGGGCGAGCGTCATAACGGCGTATTGATCAGTCAAGATGATGGCGAGGCAGTTGCTTACGCTATTTGGAAGCTACAAGATCGTGGTCGTATGTTTGTAAAGCATGGCGACCCAGTTTATGAAGGTATGGTCATTGGTATCCATAGTCGCGACAACGACTTGGTTGTGAACCCGATTAAAGGTAAGCAATTAACCAACGTACGCTCTTCTGGCACTGATGAAGCGGTTCGTTTGGTGACACCAATTGATTTGACTTTGGAATACGCTGTTGAATTTATCAGTGATGATGAATTGGTTGAAGTAACGCCGAAAAGTGTACGAATTCGTAAGCGCTACTTGAAAGAGCATGACCGTAAGAAAGCTTCCCGCGAGTAATTTCGCAGAGTTGCTTCACTGGGTTACTTTAGTAAGTCATTTGGTTTGTAAATAAGAGTCACCTTTGGGTGGCTCTTATTTTTCCTCCATAGCAATATTCTTAAAACCTTAGTAGATTATTTATTTCATGCTGCCATCCATTGAACAACGCCTTGCCCAAGAGTTATCCGCTAAACCTGCCCAAGTGGCTGCTGCTATCGCGCTGATGGATGAGGGTGCAACAGTTCCCTTTATCGCTCGTTATCGTAAAGAAGCAACCGGTGGTTTGGATGACACGCAACTGCGGTTGTTGGAAGATCGCCTGGGGTATTTACGAGAGTTGGAAGAGCGTCGTAAAGCCATTGTTGCTTCAATTGAAGAGCAGGGCAAGATGACTCCGGAGTTGCTCAAGTCCATCATGCTCGCAGAGGATAAGACGCGCTTAGAAGATCTTTATTTGCCATACAAGCTAAAGCGTCGCACTAAAGCGCAAATCGCCTTAGAGGCGGGATTAGAGCCTCTAGCTAATGATCTACTTGCTAATCCGATGTTAGACCCAGAGACTGAGGCGGCTAAATACCTTAAAAAAGCATTTACATCCGATCAAGGTGAGAACCCTGGTGTAGTTGATGCCAAAGCCGCCCTGGAAGGTGCCCGTCAGATTTTGATGGAGCGCTTTGCTGAGGATGCTGGTCTGGTGCAATTGCTCAGAACCTATTTGCAGGAACATGGCGTTGTGGAATCCAAGGTGATTGCTGGTAAAGAGCAAGAGGGTGAGAAATTTGCAGATTATTTTGATTACTCCGAGCCTGTTTCGGCAATTCCATCACACCGTGCCTTAGCTTTATTTAGGGGTCGTCGTGAGCAAATGCTGATGGTCAATTTGCGCCTGGATACCGAGGAAGAAAAACCGAAATGGGATGCGCCACATAATCCATGCGAATCCCGCATTGCTAACCAATTCAAGATCAAAAATGAAGGTCGTCCTGCGGATCAGTGGTTGGCAGAGACTGTGCGTTGGACTTGGCGCATTAAGTGCTCCATGCATTTGGAGTCAGAATTGATGAGCGCTTTGCGTGAGCGTTCTGAGGCTGAGGCAATTAACGTCTTTGCTCGTAACCTCAAGGATTTACTGCTGGCCGCACCTGCAGGACCAAAGGTCACTATTGGCCTTGATCCTGGCATGAGAACGGGTGTGAAGGTAGCTGTTGTTGATGCTACCGGTAAGGTGGTCGATACCGATGTCATCTACCCGCATCAGCCTAAGAATGATTGGGCTGGTTCATTGCATGTCCTAGCGAAATTAGCTGAGAAACACAAGGCAACCTTAATCTCAATCGGTAATGGTACGGCCTCACGCGAGACGGATAAGTTGGCGCAAGATTTAATCAAGGCTAAACCAGAACTCAAGCTCACCAAGATTGTTGTATCTGAAGCGGGGGCGTCGGTTTACTCCGCCTCTGAGTACGCCTCAAAAGAATTGCCTGGCATGGACGTATCTTTGCGCGGAGCAGTATCCATTGCCAGAAGATTGCAAGATCCTTTGGCGGAATTGGTAAAGATTGATCCAAAGTCGATTGGGGTGGGTCAGTACCAGCATGATGTGATGCAGACCCAGTTGGCGAAGTCACTGGTAGCAGTGGTTGAGGACTGTGTAAACGCGGTTGGTGTGGATGTGAATACAGCATCAGCACCTTTGTTAGCAAGAGTTTCTGGTCTCAGCAGCACCGTTGCAGAGGGTATTGTGACTTACCGAGATAGTAATGGCGCTTTTCAGACTCGAGCAGATTTACGTAGCGTGCCACGCTTAGGCGATAAGACCTTTGAGCAGGCGGCTGGATTCTTGCGCATCATGAATGGGACTGATCCTCTAGATGCATCTGCAGTCCATCCAGAATCCTATCCTTTGGTAGAGAAGATTCTGAAAGATATTAAGAAGGGCGTTAAAGAAGTCATTGGCGATGCTGGAATACTCAAAGGTCTCAATCCGGAAAAGTATGCCGATGAGAAGTTTGGCGTTCCCACCGTCACTGACATCATCAAGGAACTAGAAAAGCCAGGTCGCGATCCACGTCCGGAGTTCACCACGGCAACATTTAAAGATGGCGTAGAAAAAATCAGCGACCTAAAGGCTGACATGATCTTGGAAGGCGTGGTCACGAACGTTGCTGCTTTTGGTGCGTTCGTAGATATTGGCGTTCATCAAGATGGCCTTGTACATATTTCCGCATTAGCTAATACCTTTGTTAAAGATCCGCATACAGTCGTCAAAGCCGGTCAGGTTGTGAAGGTTAAAGTGCTGGAAGTAGATGAAAAGCGTAAGCGGATTGCACTGACGATGAGACTCTCTGATGAGGCTCCTAAAGCATCCTCAGGCGCAAAACCTGAGCAAAGACCGAACCGACCAGGTGCCCCACGAGCCCCAGAGGCTAGAAGGCAGCAGGAAGACAGAAGATCTGCACCCCCAATGAATAATGCAATGGCAGATGCCTTGCGTAAACTCAAGGGCGGTAGTTAGTAACAAATCGTTACACTCTGAATAAATAGGTGTAACTAAAAATAGGCATAGACATAAAGAGCAAATGATCCTCATGAAACATATCCTGTCGGCTTTACTGGCCTTCTATGCCTTCGTGTCAATTTCATGGGCTCAAACAGCTCCAACAGTAGCTGCAGCTTCAGATCTCAAGTTTGCTTTAGAAGAAATTGCTGCAAACTACAAGTCTGATAAAGGGCAGGATGTGAAGTTGGTGTTCGGCTCATCTGGCGTCCTCTGGCAACAGGTCAAAAATGGCGCACCTTTTGGTTTGCTCATGTCTGCTGATGAGGCTTATATAGATGACCTGTACAAAAATGGCCTAACAGTAGATGAGGGCAGTCTTTATGCAATCGGCAGAATCGTGCTCTTGCAGAAAAAAGGAAACTCAATCAAGCTTAGTGCTGATAAAGATGGCCTAATTAAAGCAATTCAGGCTGCAAAGAAAATTGCCATAGCCAATCCAGATCATGCGCCATACGGTAGGGCGGCAAAAGAATATCTCTTGAACATTGGGGTCTGGGACCAGGCTCAGCCTAAGCTGGTATTTGGGGAAAATATTTCTCAGGCGACGATGTTTGCTTTGACGGGGTCGGCTGATTTTGCGATCTCTGCTTTATCTCTGGCCTCATCACCACAAATTCAGGCTCAGGCAAATGATGTGTTGATACCGGATAGCTTGCATAAGCCTCTGAAGCAAAAGATGGCTCTAATTAAAAATACCGCCCCAAGCGCTAAGGATTTCTACTTCTACCTCAGAGAGCCAAAATCAAAGCAAGTAATGACGCGTTATGGTTTTTCTGTGCCGCGATAGGGTCGTAACCCCTTAAACTATCCTGGGCGTCTTAAAGCTGTCTGCTATCTTGACTTTGGTGAGTAAGGCGGCTGCTGCGAGCCTTTACTCTGACTCAAGCCTTAGATAGGCTCGACTAATATTACCCTTATGCAAATCTTTAAAGTTGGCTAGATATTCAAATTGAGGTGCGCTAGCCAGATTCTTCACTGCGCTCTCAACCCCAGCCATATTCTCAGCATATTTCTTGATGCCTCTAACAATGAAGGCGAGATAGTCGCCAGTCTGTGCTTTAGCGACCTTGATATTGGTAAGTGAGCCATGTCCAGGGACGATGATTTTTGGTTTCATTGCTTCAATTTGATTAAAAGCATCTAACCACTTTGTGGCATCACTTTGGGGCAGTATTCCCAGTAGTCGATCAACATAGATATGATCACCTGAAAATAAAATTCCAGAGCTTGGGAGATAAACAACGGCGTCACCAGCAAAGTGAGCATGGTTCAAATATCGAATCTCGATATCAACGCCACCAAGATTGAGTTTTGCATAATCAGTTTCCAGGGCTTTTGGGCTGGTAAATGGAGTAGTGCCATCAGCCCTTTCTTTAAGGGCTGTCTGAATGCTGGTAATTTGACCCAAACCTAGGCTTGATTGGGTAATGACCGTTCTTTTAAGTGCAATGATTTCTGCACCTTGCTTGGCAAAATAATCATTGCCAAGCCAGCGGTGATCTTGTGACCCTGTATTAATGACCCAGCGCACCTTTTTGCCGGTCAGCGTTTTTACTTCTTTCTCAAGAATGGCCGCTCCCTGGGGCGATGCTCCACTATCAATCAAAATGGCGCCATCAGGGGTATCAATGACTCCAAAGTTCGCATTAAGACCATAGTTCTCATAAGTTCTTGGGCCAATAGAGCCAATCAGGGCGTACGTATTTTTATCTAGCTTAATGGGCTTTAGGTCTGCATTTTGAGCAAAAGCGGTATGAATGCATGCTGTGAATACGCAGGCAATTAAATATACGAATCTTTTGATTTGTAAAGACATGGTTATGACCTTAATAATTAAAACAAGAAGTGCTAATCGGCGCTCTTGTTATTTGGATGGTGGTATGAGAGATATTAAATTGTTCTAACAGCGTATCTTGGATTTGATTAATGAAGTCATCGTCATGCTGCCAGCTGGGAATAATGAGTTGAACTGTTAGCGCAATGTCAGAGGTGCTCATTGCCCAGATGTGCAGGTCATGGACTTTTGTCACGCCTTCCATGGACTTCAGGTAAGCATAAACCTTAGGAAGCTCAATTGAATCTGGCACACCATTAAACATCATGTGTAGCGTCTTCTTAAATAGATTAAGTGCGCTCACGATAATAATTGCAGAGATAGCCAGGCTTAGTACAGGGTCGAGCCAATCCCACTCAAAGTAGAGATATAAAACTCCAGCAACGACAACCCCCAGGGACATTAATGCATCTGCCATCATATGCAAGAATGCAGCCTTCAGGTTCAAGTCATTCTCTTGATTTTTGAGGAAGAGAAGGGCCGTAAAGGTGTTAATCGCAATGCCTATTCCGGCTACAGTGATAACCACCAATCCTTGCATTGGCTCTGGGGAATGCAGTCTTTGGATGGACTCTAGAATTAAGGAGCCCATCGCTACTAGGAGTAAGACTGCATTAATGAACGCCGCCATGATGGAGGCTTTTTGCCACCCAAAGGTATGGCGCATATTCGGGCGAAGACTTGCTACAAATGTTGCTGCCCAAGCGAGCAATAGTCCAGCGACATCGCTTAGATTGTGACTAGCATCTGCAATTAAGGCTAGCGAGTTAATCTTCCAGCCATAAAACGCTTCCACAACTACATAGGCAAAATTTAAGCCAATGCCAACAGCAAATATGGTGTTGTACCTTGGCTTATCTAGATGTGAATCGTGCTTATGCAAACCACTGCTCAACTTTGTCACGACTCGGAATGCCGCCTGCGTGAACTACCTTGCCATCAACAACTACACCAGGGGTAGACATGATGTTGTAGGTCATGATGTCCTTGATGTCTTCCACCTTTTCCATGGTGATAGCAACACCTTTTTCTTTGGCAATTTCTTCCAATAGCTTGACTGTGGCTTTGCAATTGCTGCAACCCGTACCGAGCACTTTAATATCCATGATGATTCCTTTTATAGAACTGCGTTAAAAATATAACCAACAATCAGAATGCCCGTTGCTACGATGCTGGCAAAGATGATGATGAGGCGAATCTTCAAAACCTTGCGCAAAATAATCATTTCGGGCAAAGATAGAGCGATTACGCTCATCATGAAGGCTAATACCGTACCAAGGGCTGCGCCTTTAGCAAGTAGCGCCTCCACAATGGGGATAATCCCGGCAGCATTGGTATACATAGGCACCCCAATAAGAATGGCAACAGGCACAGACCACCATGCTTCTTTGCCCATGAGGCTTGCCATGAAGTCTTCCGGGACATAGCCGTGAATTCCGGCACCAACACCAATACCCACGATGATGTATGGCCAGACTTTGACCACAATCTCTTTAATGGCTGCTTTCCCAGAGTCAATGCGATCGCTTAAGGTAAGGCTGTCAGCATCTACGGTAGCTACTGTCTTAGGCATATTGATAACCCAATCTTCTAGGTAGGCTTCTAGCTTGAGTTTGCCAATTACCCAGCCAGCAATGATGGCTACCGATAGACCAAGCACCAAATATAGGCTAGCAATCTTCCAGCCAAATAAGGTAAAGAGCAAAGTCAAGGCCACTTCATTGACCATGGGTGCGGAAATGAGGAATGAGAAGGTAATGCCTAGTGGCACTCCTGCTTGTACAAAACCAATAAAGAGAGGCACAGCAGAGCAAGAGCAAAATGGAGTAACAATCCCCAGGCTAGCTGCCATGATGTTGCCGACACCCTCTGATTTACCGGCAAGAAGAACCCTAGTGCGCTCAGGAGTGAAATAGGAATTAATCATGCCCATGACAAAGACAACACCAGTAAGCAGTAGCAATACCTTGGGCGTGTCATATAAAAAGAATTGCAACGCATCGCCCAGTGGGCTTTGACGCTCAATTGGGAGCAATGAGACTATCCACTCAGAAGCGGGTATGAGCGATTTATACAGCCCATACCAAATAATGATGGCGGTCGCCAAAAAAAGCTTGGGCCATTCTTTTGAGGCTGACAGGGGCGTTGTGAGATTCATGGGATTCCTTTTGGGTATTTTGGAGTAGGGAATGCCTCGTCAATTTGATGTATGTCATAAAATTGCAACATTATTCTATTATTATCGAATTATGAAAAATACAGAAGCTATTCAGGCATTTATTGCCTTAGGACAAGAGTCACGTTTAAACGTGTATCGCCTGATTGTGCAAAAGGGTGATACAGGCTTAATGCCTTCTCAAATCCATGAGATGTTGGGTATTCCGAACGCGACCCTCAGCTTTCACCTAAAAGAGCTGTATCAGGCCAATCTCATTACTGTTGAGCGCCAAAGCCGCAATCTCATCTATAGACCAAACCCTGGCATGGTTGAAGAACTCAGCGAGTTTTTATTGGCTAACTGTTGTGGCGGTAAATCATGCAAAACCACTAAATCTACCAAGAAAGTAAAGGCGTCATGAAGCAATACAACATTCTTTTCTTATGCACCCATAACTCAGCTCGTTCCGTACTGGGTGAGGCATTAGCGTCCACCCATCCTAGCGGTAAGTTTGTGGGTTATTCGGCAGGCTCAACACCGGGTACAAGCGTAAATCCAATTGCTGCTGATATTGCAGAGGAGTTGGGTATGGACCGCGCTCTTTTGAGATCGAAGAGTTGGGATGAGTTTGGCCTAGAAGATGCGCCTAAGATGGATTTTATTGTGACCGTTTGTGATAACGCTGCTGGGGAGGTTTGCCCGTTTTGGCCTGGTAAACCTGCTACTGCGCATTGGGGCTTCCCTGACCCATCGCAAGTGCAGGGTACTGATTTAGAGAAAAGAGCGGCTTTTAATGAGGTGAAGAATGGCCTTAAAAGACGCTTAGATATTTTGGCCGCAATGCCACTAGAGAAACTCGACTCCATGAGTCTTAAAGAAATTCATACCAAAGCATGAGCTCTATCACTAAAAAACTCTCCTTTTTGGATCGTTATTTAACAGTCTGGATTTTTGTAGCGATGGCAGTCGGCATTGCCTTGGGCCATTTCATTCCAGGCATCGAGGGATTTATTAATTCTTTTCAGGTCGGTACAAGCAATCTTCCAATTGCTATTGGACTGATATTGATGATGTATCCACCGTTTGCTAAGGTTCGTTACGAAGACCTACCTGACGTATTTAAAGATAAGCGCATCTTCGGCATCTCTATTTTGATGAATTGGATTATTGCGCCTACTTTAATGTTTTTTTTGGCTATTACTTTTGTTCCTGACCAACCTGAATATATGGCTGGCCTGATTTTGATTGGTATTGCACCTTGTGTTGCGATGGTCATTATTTGGAATGATCTGGCTAAGGGCTCTACTGAGTACGCCGCTGGCTTGGTGGCATTTAATGCGATCTTTCAGGTGCTGTTTTTCAGTGTCTACGCATATTTCTTTCTCACAGTGCTGCCACCTTACTTTGGCCTTGCTGGCTCGAATGTCGGCGTAGGCATGGGGCAGATTGCTGAAAGTGTATTTATCTACTTGGGCATTCCTTGTATTGCCGGAATATTGACCAGAGTAGTGATGCTCAAGTTCATGACTAAAGAACATTATCATGAGCACTTTGTGCCTCGCATTGGCAAGATCACCTTAATTGCATTGCTCTTCACCATCATCGTGATGTTTAGCCTCAAAGGAGGCGTGATCTTAACGCTTCCAATGGATGTTGTGACCATCGCTGTTCCATTGCTGGTTTTCTTTCTCATCATGTTCCTGCTAACTTTCTTTGTGACTGGGAAAATGGGAATTGATTACAAACGTTGCTGTACGCTCTCGTTTACAGCTTCAAGCAATAACTTTGAGTTGGCTATTGCGGTAGCGATTGCAGTGTTCGGAATTAATTCTGGAGCTGCCTTTGCAGCAGTCATAGGTCCTCTGGTAGAGGTGCCCATCATGATTGGCCTTGTGACTGTAGCTTTGTGGTTTAAAGAAAGTTTTTTCAAAAAGGATGCAGCTTAAGTGTTTGAGTCCCCACGGCAATTTCCAGCTTTAGTAGATGATCTTTTCCAGATTCCTGCATTTGAAAAATTGAGTGCAAATGCTAGCGATCATGCACCTCGATTCTTAATGCTCTACGGCTCATTACGCGAGAGATCCTATAGCAGGCTCCTTACTTTTGAGGCGGCTAGATTATTAACTGCAATGGGTGGTGAGGTCAAAATCTTTGACCCTACTGGATTGCCTTTAGTAGATAGCGTGCCGGATACCCACTCAAAGGTGCAAGAGTTGCGTCAATTGGCTTTATGGGCAGAGGGGATGGTTTGGACTTCTCCAGAGCGTCACGGCGCCATGACCGGGTTATTAAAAACACAGATTGATTGGATTCCGTTATCTGAAGGTGCTGTTAGACCAACCCAAGGTAAAACATTGGCTGTGATGCAGGTATGCGGGGGATCACAATCCTTTAATGCGGTTAACCAAATGCGCATCTTGGGACGATGGATGAGGATGATCACCATTCCCAATCAATCTTCAGTTGCCAAAGCCTTCGTTGAATTTGAGGAAGGTGGGCGTATGAAGCCATCCTCTTTCTACGATCGCGTGGTAGATGTCATGGAGGAGCTCTACAAGTTCACATTACTGACTCGTGGAATTAGTGAATACTTGACTGATCGCTATAGCGAGCGAAAAGAGTCTGCCCAGGAGTTATCTAGGCGGGTGAATCAGCGCTCAATTTAATCTATCAACGCATTAAGCCCTATATGCTCTTACAAGAGCCTCTAAGCCAAAGGCATCATTAGCCTGCCTGAGTTCATTAATAGATGTTCGGAGATTCTTCAGTTCCTTGCAGGATAGTTTCCGCAATTTTTTGCGATCCAAGCCGTAGGTATCCACTAAATAACGAACTCTAGACAGGCATAACTGCAGGCGAATCAACCAGTAGATGGCAAAAATTCCTGGTGCAAGTAATAGAAGCAAAATACTCATTTAGTAACCCATAAAAAAGGCCGTCACTAGAACGGCCTATTGAAGGTAATCTGATGATTAGCCTTGGTACTTATTTAATCAATAGAACAGGCTGCTTAGCTGCATTGCTTACCTTTTGGGCAACAGAGCCCATGATGGCGTCAACAATGCCGCTTCTGCCTTTTGATCCCATAATGATCAGATCAAACTTTTCTTTGTTGGCTAGAGTGATAATTTCGTTGGCAACGTTACCACGCTTAATTACCATGCTGTGTTTTACGCCGGCTGCATCAAGAGCTTTTTGGGCTCCTTTGAGCTCTTTCTCGCTAACTTCACGGAGGTAGTCATCGATTACGCTATTAGCCACAAATTGCTTTACATGACCAAGACCAATATCGTCATGGATGCTGATCAAAGTTACTGTACATTCGCTGCGCAAATCTTTAGCCAACTTCCCAACATACTTAGCTGCATTAAGCGAAGACTTGGAGCCGTCAACTGGTAATAATATTTTCATTTGTCCCTCTGTTTTTGTAGTTAATAAACTGCACCTGCATTTATCTAATTTACTATGAAAATTACTATAAATCTACGAAAAAGTGCCAGATTCATCCGGGTTGTTGCATAGGCGCTGATTTATTTCAGAAAGGCGTCGTAGAAGGTTTTGATAATGAGTAGCGTCACTAGAATGAAGAAGCCTTTACGAATAAAGGAGTTGCCATGCTTGATTGCAATCTTGGTGCCAATTTGACCGCCCACAAGATTGGCGCTAGCCATCAATAAACCCAGTTGCCAGTCAAAATAGTCGAGATAGAAAAATACGCACAGTGCGCCTAAATTAGAGGCAATATTGAGATACTTAGCAGGCGCAGCAGAGCGTAAAAAGTCAAACCCCAGTACGCGGGTATAGAAGAGCTTATAAAAAGCTCCAGCTCCAGGCCCGAGGAAACCATCATAAAAACCAATGATGCCAGCACCAGTCGATGCGATCGCTTTTTGTTTATGGTGGTGGTGCTTCGGTGCGTGAACCAATCCAGCGCTGGATTTAATATTGAAGATCAGTAGTGCCAATAATAAAAAAGGCAGTGCACCTCTGAGCCATTCGGTTGGTAATTGAGTCACAAGGTAGGCCCCTGCAACCGAGGCAAAAAAGGCGAACGAAGAGGAGATAATTACTAAGCCCCAGGGGCTCTTATTTGCTCGACTGTATTGAATGGCTGACCCAATTGTCCCTACGATAGACCCGAACTTATTTACTGAGAGCAGGGTAGCAGGAGGGAAGCCTGGTAAGACTGAAAAAAGGGCTGGTACTTGAATCATTCCACCGCCACCAATAATGGAGTCAACCAGGCCGGCGAAGAGTGCACAGGAAAGCAATAGGCTGAGGTCAAAAAATGAAAGATCAAGCATGTATTCTCTTGGTGAACCTTGATATTGTGGGGCGGGAGTAATCGGTATTTTGATTGTAAAGCGTGGGTGTCGGTAGGCGCGTGATTCTGTCAATAGAACATAAATAGAGATACTCAGGCACTCTTTGTTTAGCTTGAACGGAAAATCCATTGGCATATTGAGGGCAGTTTTCAATAGCTTGGTATTAGCCGGTTTCATTTTTGCTGGATTATTTTTTGATTGGCAGTCTATCTGACCCCCGCTATCAGCCTATTGTGATTGCCTCCGTAAGCGCGTGCTTGGGATTGTTCGGAGGCTACCTAGCCCATCAGTTTTACAAAAAATCACAAATTTCATTAGCCTCGGCACTGGCAATCATCTTCTATGTTGGTGGATTGGTTTGGGTGATCAGATTAGTGACAATTCTTTTTTATGGGGTCAATTTTGCCTCAAGGGGTGGCGCTCTCAATGTAATTTCTTTCGTATTCTTGCTGATATTTGACCTTCTGCGATATGTGTTTTTTACGGGTCTAGTGATCTCTATTGCTGAAAGGAAAAAAGAGAAATTCAATCAAGAGTTTCATGACATAAAGATTGAGTTTGCTAAGAAAAAAGCGGAGCAATCGGAGCTACAACTCTTATCCTCATTGAATGCCTTGGCAAAAGAACGTGATGATGAAGCTGGTAATCGCATTGTTCGCACTCAGAACTACGTCAGGGCATTAGCATTACGACTTCGTATCAACGGCCACTATCTAGATCAGCTATCCGATGAGTCGATTGATTTGCTTGTAAAAGCGACGCCACTTCATGACATTGGAAAAATTGGCATTCCAGATGGCATCCTAAAGAAGAATGGTCCGCTAACGGATGAGGAGAGTGGGCCACTATGAAAACCCACACGACCATTGGCGAATCCGTCTTGAATACGATTGAAAAGAATGCAAATGATGAGGAAGACGTCATCGTCAAGGCCATTCGTATTGCTGGTGGGCATCATGAGAAGTGGGATGGCTCTGGCTACCCCCGTGATTTGCGTGGCGACAATATTCCGCTGGAAGCCAGAATCATGTCATTAGCCGATATGTATGATGCTTTGGTCAGTAAACGTGTTTATAAGAATGCGTGGTCACATGAGCAGGCCGCTCATGAAATTCTTTCGAAGCGGAGTGCTCAATTTGATCCAGCAATCGTGGATGCGTTTATTGCAGAGCAGGCTCACTTTCAAGAGATCGAAAAAACATATCGCGATTCCTGATCGGATATTAGATCGGCTAACTGGCCCCAGTTAGCCATCTCAACCCGATTTCTGCCGTTTTTCTTAGCTAGATAAAGGGCTCGATCTGCTAAATCAACTACGCTGCCTATACCTAGATTTTCATCGTAGCGAGCTATACCAATACTTGCAGAGTAGTGAATTTCCCCGTATATGAGTTTTACTGGAGTAGATTCAATAATCCTTGCGCTATCAGTATTGGTATTCATTAGATGGATAGAAAACTCCCCCCGACAACTCTTCCGATCCCATCCCCATTTCGAATGCACTGCCCTGCAATGCGGGCAAAAGAGATGAGAGCCTCATCACCCGCCTGATGGCCATATCGATCATTGATTGATTTTAAGTGATCTAAATCAACCGTCAATATTGCAAGGGGCGTCTTTAATCTTGAGGATAGACTGTCGGCTTTACGAAGTTGCGCAAAAAAAAGGAGCCGAAAGAGCGTATCTAATGGGGTGCGATTTAATACCATCCCTCCTGAGATTCAATCCGCCGATAATAAAAAACATCCAGTTACTAGGCCAGTGATGAGAAAACCCACTGGTTGGTTGGTTGGGTTGCAGGTCTGCAAAATAAGTTGAAACTGCAAGGGTCGGGAGGATGGCAAACAAATACACCTTACTGATGCTAATTTTATTATTGATGTAATGAAGGCAGCTTGATAGGGTAAATAAACCCGTAGACATCAGGAGTGCCAGAGGTGCTAGATTCAGTTCTATGGGGTTTATCTTTGGTCTCAGAATAAAGAGGGATAGATTGCTTGATGCGCAGGCAAAGGCTAAAACCCACTCCCGCATTCCCTTAAATG
>NZ_NCFJ01000371.1:0-2579 GCF_002281105.1 Polynucleobacter sp. 35-46-11 | reverse complement strand
CAGCGTGCTGACGCGATCTTCATTGAGGAGTTGCGCAATACGATTGATGAAGCAAGCCAAAAATCCCGGTATGACCTCACCAGCCAAGCCTTCGCAGTGTTCTTGCCAGTGAAATCTGTTGGCGTTATGGGTGATGGCAGAACCTATGAGTATGTTGTTGCGCTCAGAGCCGTTCAAACACAAGACTTTATGACAGCGCACTGGGCTCACTTGCCTCATGATTTGCTAGGCAAGGTATCTAATCGCATTATTAACGAAGTGCGCGGCATCAATCGCGTGGTCTACGACATTAGCGGAAAACCTCCAGCAACTATCGAGTGGGAATGACGCCAATGAAGAGGATGATTTATATCTCCCTCATCATTAATGTGGTGGTCTTGATTCCCGTCTGCATTGGTCTTATTTCGGATGCATCTTGGGTTGAGCATGGCTATGGACCGGCTAGCCCTGCTAGAGGTATTCTTTTATCTATCTACGGTTCTATATTGCTAGTTTCGCTGGGCCTACTAATCAACCCCTTGCCAATGCTGGTTGCGCCTTTGCTTCTGGTTCAGGTGCTTTATAAGCTCACAACCCCATTCACTGTAGGCAACTTCACAAACCCGGTAGTCATTAGCAATATCCTGGTTGCGCTGGTGCATCTAGTAACCTTGGTGCTAATCCTAAGATCAATTCGAGATAAAGCTTCTTCTCAAGCTTTGTTGGATTGAGAGGATTCTCTAAAGTCACCTATGTCTGAGCTTCGAGAAACCTCCCTCGCAATACTGGCAAATACCGATGTGCAGTCCAAGGTTGGCCAGCTGGCTGACTTGTTTGCTGAGCATCAAGCTGGACGCATTGCTATAAACCCTTCTAGCAACCTTACTAGTCAAAATCATTGCCTCCCTGGGCGACCAGCTAAACCAGATTTAGTTGCGCCAAAGTTTGTTCCCAAAAGAAAAATGGATACGGGTGAGGGGAGAGCTATTCTTTGGCATTCCTTGGCGCATATTGAATTTAATGCCATGAATTTAGCCTTAGATGCCATTTGGAGATTTCCGAGTATGCCTCAGGCCTATTACGAAGATTGGCTTAGAGTCGCAAAAGAAGAGGCCTACCATTTCAGCTTGATCAATACCCATTTACAGTCCTTTGGATTTGGTTATGGGGATTTCCCAGCTCACAATAGTTTGTGGGAGATGGTGGAGAGAACAACAGATTCAGTGATTGCGCGGATGGCTCTGGTCCCTCGAACTATGGAAGCAAGAGGGCTTGATGCAGTGCCGGAGATTCGGGATCGTTTTAAACAAATCAAAGATGAGCGCGCTGTAGAAATTCTAGAAATCATTCTCCATGATGAGATTGGGCATGTGCTTGTTGGTAATCGCTGGTTTAACTTCTTGTGTGCCAATGACAATCTATCCCCAATTGCGACTTATCGAGAGTTGGCTGAAAAATATCGCGCACCCACTTTGAGGGGGCCGTTTAATTTTGATGCGCGCGAACAAGCTGGCTTTACTTCCGAGGAATTAGAGATATTGGAATCTCTGAGTGAGAAACGGACCCAGACGGCATGAAGATCCTCAGTCTCATTCCGCCGATGACGCAGCTCAATACGCCGTATCCATCAACCGCCTATCTCACTGGCTTTCTGCGCTCACGAGGTTTTGATGCAGCTCAAGAGGACTTAGCATTAGCCTTGGTCCTGGGTTTTTTCACTCCATCTGGTTTGCAAGAAATTAAAGAGCAAGCAGTGCAGCTTCCTGAAGAAAATCGCAGTGCGAGCGTCAACTTCTTTCTAGACTACTTTGCAGATTATCAAAGCACCATCGCTCTAGCGATTGCATTTTTGCAAGGGCGTGATAGCACTCTGGCTCATCGCATCAACAGTCGTGCTCTTCTGCCTGAAGGTCCGCGATTTGCATCTCTTGATGCCTATGATGAAGAAGAGGGCGGGGATTCTTTGGCGTGGGCATTTGGTGCACTCGGTTCTCAAGATCGGGCGCGTCATTTAGCCACTCTCTATCTTAATGATTTATCCGACGTATTGCGGGACGCGGTAGACGAGCGTTTTGAGTTTGTTCGCTATGCAGAATCTCTGGCAGGTAGTCAGCCCACGTTTACGCCTTTAGCGGATGCCCTGGCTGCAAGCCCCACATTAATGGATTTGCATTTACAGGAGCTGACAAAGTCCTCGATCGAAAAGCATCAACCTGGCTTAGTATTGCTTTCAGTGCCATTCCCCGGGGCAATGTACGCCGCATTACGAATTGCTCAAACTATCAAGCAAGATTACCCCGCTATCAAAATTGGTCTCGGTGGTGGCTACGTGAACACGGAGTTACGTGAGCTCACCGATCCGCGCATATTTGATTTTGTGGACTTCATCACACTGGATTCTGGGGAGCGACCCCTGCTGGCTCTGTTGGAGCATTTAAATGGAAAGCGCTCTGCTGAAAGACTCGTTCGTACATTTATCCGAACCGCTAGTAATGAAGTTCGTTATATCAATTGGCAGGAGCCAGATATTCCTTTTGAAGAAGTCGGTACTGCCACCTGGGATGGCCTACCACTCAATTCTTATTTATCGCTACTGGATA
>NZ_NCFJ01000370.1:0-2581 GCF_002281105.1 Polynucleobacter sp. 35-46-11 | reverse complement strand
TTGATGAGGCCAGCCTGCCCGAGGGCAATGTCAGAGTGAAGGTGCTCTATTCCACTTTAAATTACAAAGATGGTTTAGCGATTACTGGGAAAGGTCCGGTGGTACGTAGCTTTCCCATGGTTCCGGGGATTGATTTTGCAGGAGAGGTGTTAGAGAGTGCTAGCCCAGAATTTAAGGCTGGGGATATGGTGTTGCTCAATGGTTGGGGTGTTGGTGAAGGTCATTGGGGTGGATTAGCTCAGCAAGCACGCGTGAAGTCAGAGTGGCTTATTCCCTTGCCAAAAGGGTTTACTGCTAAGCAGGCTCTGGCTATTGGTACTGCTGGTTATACCGCAATGCTGTGTGTGATGGCATTACAAAAGCATGGATTGAAGCCAAGTGATGGCGAGGTATTGGTCACTGGTGCAGCAGGTGGAGTAGGTAGCTTCGCTATTACTCTTCTGAGCAAATTAGGATTTACGGTTGTTGCCAGTACAGGTCGCATGTCCGAGGCTGATTATCTGAAGAAATTGGGTGCTAGTGAAGTGATTGATCGTGCTGCACTGTCAGCTCCTGGCAAGCCTTTGGCAAAAGAGCGTTGGGCAGCAGTGGTTGATAGCGTTGGTAGCCATACCTTGGCTAATGCTTGTGCACAAACCAAGAGCGATGGTGCGGTTGCCGCCTGTGGTCTTGCTCAAGGAATGGATTTTCCATCGACTGTTGCACCATTTATTTTGCGTGGGGTGACTCTGTATGGCATCAATAGTGTGACAGTGCCAAAAGCTAAACGCATGGCTGCCTATGAGCAATTGAGTAAGTTGGTCGATCTCAAAACTTTAGAGGAGATCTCTCATGAAATTAGTTTGGAGGACTCCATTAAATATGCTGCAGAACTGATGGCCGGAAATGTGCGCGGTCGATTAATCGTAGATGTAAATAAATAAGCAATTGCTAATTAGTAATATTTATTGTGGTGCTTGAGGTTTGCGTGTTTCCAGTAGTGCCCAGACCTCAAGCTTTTCAGGATTAGAGAGTTCAGACCAATCGGCAATTTCAGTAAGTGTGCGATAGCAACCACGACAAAAACCATTTTCAGGATTGATGTCGCACCAGTTGATACAAGGCGATGGAACTGTTGTCAAAGTAAACCTAGAATAGAAATAGATGAATACCAAAAACCAATCCAGCGATCTTAGTTCTATTCATTATCCCTTAGCCGATACTTTGCCGGAAGTGGGAAGTTCAATGGAGGTAGCGCCTGGCGTGCGTTGGTTGCGGATGCGTCTACCGTTTGCTTTGGATCACATCAATCTTTGGCTACTGCGCGATGAGTTTGAGGGTATTCAGGGCTGGACCATCGTGGATTGCGGTATTGCGAATGATGAGACGAAAGCAGCTTGGGATGAGATCTTTGCCACGCAGCTAGAAGGCTTGCCTGTACTGAGAGTCATCGTGACCCATATGCATCCAGACCACGTTGGACTCTCTCAATGGCTATGTGAAAAATGGAATGCACCGCTTTGGATTTCAATGACGGATTATTTAACCGCGCAATGGTTGAGTCATAAAGAGGGTGGTGCTGCAGTTGGTGCACGTGCAGGCGGTGGTGGGTCTGCAGATCATTTTCAGAAGCATGGATTAGTTGCCCCAGAAGATTTAGAAAAAATTCGGGCTCGATCAAACTATTACAGCAATATGGTTCCGGGTGTGCCTCGGCAATATCGTCGCATCATTGACGGTGAGATGATTTTGATTGGTGGACATGAGTGGCAAGTCATTATGGGTTTTGGTCATGCGCCTGAGCATGCCTCACTATTTTGTAAGGACCTTGGCGTATTAATCTCTGGAGATATGTTGTTGCCACGAATCTCTACAAATGTCAGCGTCTACGATGCTGATCCGGATGCGGATCCTTTAGGCTTGTATCTCAGTTCTTTAGATCGATATCTGCCATTGCCAGACAACACTCTTGTGTTGCCATCTCATGGCAAACCATTTACGGGAATGAAGCCGCGAATTGATCAGTTGAAACTGCACCACGATGAGCGCTTGGCAGAAACGCTTGGAGCATGTAAAAAACCGGCAACTGCTCGGGAGATCGTGCCGGTTTTATTTAGGCGCGAATTAGATATTCACCAAATGACATTTGCCATGGGTGAGGCTATTGCTCATCTGAATTACCTACTTCGTCGAGGAAAGTTGAGTCGCCAGCTTTGCGACGATCGCGTGTTGCGGTTTTGCGTGGTTTAGCAGCCTTTGTTCCTGAGTCTTCAGTGGCTCCACCCGTAGCGGCAGCTGCAGTTGCTGAAACGGCATCCCCGAATGATTTGAGGGCCATCATGGTGGCATGTTGAACCTCTAGACCCTGAATAGTGGACTTCAAGACGTTGAGATTGAGGTTTAGCCAGTTTTCAACGCTTTTCAGGTCTTTGATGCGCTTTTCTAGCTCATCGGTATCTAGCCCTGGAAATGCTGAGCCAAACCCCCCGGCAGCCTTAGAGGCATCTGTAGTGAAGGGGAATTGTCCTGGCGTCTGCCCACCAGCTGCTTGTCCCCACATGGTTTTCATCATTTCAAGGCTTTGATTGAATTCAGGGATAGT
>NZ_NCFJ01000369.1:0-2584 GCF_002281105.1 Polynucleobacter sp. 35-46-11 | reverse complement strand
AGCGGAAGAGGTCATTAAAGCCAAAGCCAGCGGCTTAATACATGGGGTGAAGCTTTACCCTGCGGGTGCGACTACTAACTCTGATTCTGGTGTCACTAGCTTGGATAAATGCGCGAAAGCACTGGAGGCCATGGAAAAAGTAGGGCTTCCATTATTAGCGCACGCTGAAGTCACCGATAGCGACATTGACGTATTTGACCGCGAACTAGTGTTTATTGAGCGTCATATGATCCCGCTACTAAAAAAATATCCAGCTTTGAAAGTGGTGTTTGAGCACATCACCACTAAAGATGCGGCTGATTTTGTGGCGTTGGCACCCAGTAATGTGGCGGCTACGATTACCGCGCATCATTTGCTCATGAACCGCAACGATATGTTTAAAGGCGGCATACAGCCACATCATTACTGTCTGCCAGTGTTAAAACGTGAGAGCCATCGTGTGGCGCTGGTAAAAGCTGCCACATCAGGCAGCGCAAAATTTTTCTTAGGCACCGATAGTGCACCGCACGCCAAGCATACCAAAGAGGCTGCTTGCGGCTGTGCCGGTATGTACACGGCGCGCACTGCGATGGAGCTTTATGCGGAAGCCTTTGAAAGTGTTAATGCGCTAGATAAGTTAGAAGGCTTTGCCAGTTTTTATGGCGCCGACTTTTATGGCTTACCAAGAAATACTGAGCAGGTGACGCTGATTAAAGAGAGCTGGAAAGTGCCGGGGAGTCTGCCTTATGACGGAGATGTATTGGTGCCGTTGCGGGCGGATCAGATGGTGCATTGGAAGTTTGAGGGTTAAGCTTTTCAATAGATCGCTTTATATCTGCTTGCGTGATGTTTTTCCCTTGCGGTATACTTAAGCCATATACATACTTTGTATTGAGGTGAAGCATGACAATTACTACAGTGTTTATCAATAATCGTACCCAGGCGGTGCGTTTACCCAGTGAGTTGCGCTTACCAAGTGAGGTAAAGCATGTTGATGTTCGCGCGCGCGGTAATGAGCGGATTATTTCTCCGGTGGGACAAGTTTGGGATAGCTTTTTCTTAAATGGCACAGGAGTGACGGAGGACTTTCTTGAAACGCGAGCAACGCAAACTCAGGCTGCTCGGGAAGCGCTGTAATGTTACGTTATTTGCTTGATACTAATATCGTTATTTACGTGTTAAAGCGTCGTCCGATTGAGGTGTTGCAAGCGTTTAATCAGCATGCGCAGCATATGGCAATTTCGGCCATTACTTTGGCGGAGTTGCTGCATGGGGCAGAAAAAAGTGCTAAGCCAGCTGAAAACTTAGCTGTGGTTGAAGATTTTTGTAGTCGGTTGGAGGTTCTAGCTTATACGCCGAAAGCTGCGCAACATTACGGCATGATACGTGCTGCCCTTGAGAAAGTTGGTGAGCCGATTGGTGTTAATGATTTGCATATCGCAGCACATGCAAGAAGTGAGGGGCTTATCTTGGTGACGAATAATCTAAAAGAGTTTGCTAAAGTGCCCGCATTGCAATTAGAGAATTGGGTTAATTCTTAATCGAGCTAAACTTTAAGCATGTTAAAATGTACTTGAAGCTGGCTAGACAGTCGCCGCTCACGTAAGTGAGGGGAGGAAAGTCCGGGCTGCATAGAGCGGGATGACGGTTAACGGCCGTCCGCCATAAGTCGTTAGACTGAAAAGTCGAATGACAAAAGCGAGGAATAGGGCCACAGAGACGAGTCGGTTCGACCTGCGAGCGCGCTTTTTAGCGAGCTTGCGTCGAAACGGGTGAAACGCGGTAACCTCCATTCGCAGCAAGACCAAATAGGCTGGTATTGACGTGGCTCGCGTTGCCAGCGGGTAGGTTGCTTGAGCGCATGAGTAATTGTGCGCCTAGATGAATGACTGTTACGTGCAGCAATGCACGACAGAACCCGGCTTATCGGCCAGCTTCAACTTCTTTTTGTTTCTAACTATGCCGTTTCCAGCGTCTATTTTCGACGAAGCCAAGTGCTCACCCAATGTGCAATCACGTTTTATGTCACTGCGAGGAGCAAAGCGACGCGGCAGTCTACATGCGATTTAACAACTGGATCGTCACGGCCTTTGGCCTAATGATGCCCGTTTTGTGGGTTTATCCGTGTTTATCGGTGTTCATCTGTGGCTAAAATTGTTTTGATTTTTTCGTTTCCTCGAGTGTGGCCCTTCCTCAATCAGCACTCCAAACCCCCTCATATCTACAATTCAAATGCTTCTGTAACTATTCTCATATTCCACATTCACTTAATTTGCTATGTGCTTAATTTATAACGACTTTATATTTATCACAAAAATGCGCTAAGTCATTGACCTATAAAGAAAAAATAGTAAAAAAGGGCTTGCATTGCGCTTTTTTTTTATCTATAGTGCAGATTAGTGGGAAAAAGTGGGTTTATGTGGGGAATTGCCTGTTGAGTTAACCAAAGTAAGAGTATGCAATTGTTGAGCAGCTACTAAGGGTTTGTTGGGCAAGGCGCGTTAAATGTGTTGGCGATTCCTCATTTTTTATTGATTGAAGCTAGGCGTTTGTAGTTGGAGCGCTAAAGTTTTTAAGGGTTACAACATAAGGTATGTTTCGCGGT
>NZ_NCFJ01000368.1:0-2584 GCF_002281105.1 Polynucleobacter sp. 35-46-11 | reverse complement strand
GCTTGGCGCGCTCCCAAAAGCACGCTGGGTGGTAAGTTCAGTTTCACCTCCCGCGAAACCTTTATTTTGCTCGGCAATGTTTTCTTGGTGGTATCGGCCGCATCAGTGCTCTTGGGTACTCTCTATCCCTTGCTGATCGATGCTCTGCACCTAGGAAAGATCTCAGTGGGTCCTCCATACTTCAACAGCGTATTTGTACCCATCATGATTCCTTTGCTGGTCTTAATGGGAATTGGGCCGTGGACCAATTGGAAGAACTCCAATCTCGTGGATGTCATTAAGCGCTTATGGATTGCAGCTCTAGTGGCAGTGATTGCCGCCGCTTTGATTCCCTTTACCATGGGTGAATTTACCTGGCTCAGCAGTCTTGGTTTCTTACTAGCATTCTGGGTAATTTCCTCAGGTGTTTTGCAGATCATTCGTCAAGCAAAAGCAGGCAAGCCCACACGTTCCTTTATTGGTATGCAGGTAGCGCACCTGGGTATAGCAGTGTTTGTTATTGGTGTCACTATGGTGGGTGCGTACCAAGAAGAGAAGGATGTACGTATGCTGCCTGGTGAAAGTGTTAGTGTTGGCGGTTATCAAATTCAGCTTCAAAGCGTTTCTGCTGTGCCTGGCCCAAACTACAACGCAATGCAAGGCACCTTCTTGCTTTCTCGTAATGGGAAGTTGGAAGCTACGATGTACCCAGAAAAACGTAGCTACTTCTCTTCCACTATGCCAATGACTGAGGCTGCAATTGATGCGGGCCTCACCAGAGATATTTATGTCTCATTGGGTGAAGAGCTCGAAGATAAAGCATGGGCTGTACGTGTCTATTACAAGCCCTTTGTTGATTGGATTTGGGGCGGATGTCTATTGATGGCTCTGGGTGGCGTTTTGGCAATGTCAGATAAGCGCTATCGTATGAAATTACGCAAGGCAGCAGTATGAAAGCCAAGTTTTTAATTCCACTTTTCTTGTTTGTAATTTTGGTTGGATTTTTAGCGATAGGCTTGAATCGCGATCCACATGAAATACCTTCACCACTAATTGGCAAGCAAGCCCCTGCTTTTGAACTCCCGCAATTAGCTGATCCTCAAAAAACCTTTTCACCAGACAGTATGAAAGGTCAGCCTTGGATTTTGAACGTCTGGGCTTCTTGGTGTGTTGCTTGCCGTGAAGAGCATCCCGTTTTGGTTGAGTTAGGTAAGTTGGGTGTCGCGCCAATTATTGGCTTGGATTACAAAGACAAGCGTGAAGATGCGATGGCGATGCTTGCTCGCCAAGGTAATCCCTATGCTTTATCTGCCTTTGATGCGAACGGTCGCGTTGGTATTGACTACGGTGTGTATGGTGTTCCAGAGACATATGTTATTGATAAGGCTGGGGTGATTCGGTTCAAACATATCGGCCCAATCACAATGGAGCTATTGAATAAGAAGATTATTCCTCTATTGGGTGAGCTTAAGTGATGTTGCGTAAGCTGATCCTAGCTAGTCTTACAAGTATTGCGATTGCTTGTGCGATGAATGTTGCTTTAGCTAAAGATGCCACTCCGCTCGCAGATGATCCGGTCACAGAGCAGCGCTTGATTGCAATTTCAGAAGAAATGCGTTGTCTGGTTTGCCAGAATGAATCCCTTGCGGGTTCACGATCTGATTTAGCGAATGATTTGCGTAAAGAAATTCGGATTTTGATTGGTGAAGGTAAAACCGATAAGCAAATTCGGGAGTTTATGGTGGAGCGCTATGGCGACTTTGTCTTATATCGCCCACCCGTAAAGCCAATCACTTGGATTTTATGGATAGGCCCTTTTGTGATTTTGCTTGTTGGCATTATTGGCCTAGCAGTGTATTTACGCCGCAGAAATCAAAGAGTGCCAAGTACTACGCTGTCCGCAGAGGACAATCGTCGTATTGATGCACTACTTCGGGATGCAAAATCCAGTTCAACAGAAAATGCACATGACTAGTTTTTTAATACCCGCCCTCCTTTTGTTGATCTTGGTCTTGGTCTTATTGCTTCGCCCATTATTTTTCCCAGCTAAAGAATCTGAGACTTCTCGTCGTCAGATGAATGCTGCTATTTATCGCGAGGAGCTCGATAAGCTCGAGGCTGATCGTTTGGCGGGCACGGTTGATGCTGATAGTTACGAGCAAGCTCATGCAGAAATGCGTCAGCGCCTTTTTCAAGATACGGATGAGGCGGATGATCTTGCTGTATTGGGTTCCCCAAAGAAAACTATTGTTGGAATTTGTCTGTTTGTAGTTTTGCTTTCAGCAGGTTTTTATTTCTATCTTGGTGATGCTGCTCGAATTGCCGAAAAGAGTGCTGAGCAGCCAATGACTCAAGAAGCTGTTGAAAAGATGGTTACTGAGTTTGCTGCCAAGATGGAGAAGGAGCCTGATAATTTAAAGGGCTGGGCTATGCTGGCACGCTCCTACCGAATTTTGGGTCAGAATGCTGAGGCCGCAAAAGCCTATGCTCGTGCAGGCTCTTTTGTGGATGCTGATCCACAGTTGTTGGCTGACTATGCTGACGTATTGGCGGCAAATGCAAATGGTAATTTTGCTGATAAACCACAACAATTAATCAACAAAGC
>NZ_NCFJ01000367.1:0-2603 GCF_002281105.1 Polynucleobacter sp. 35-46-11 | reverse complement strand
CGTTTTCTACAACCTGAGGGTCTAGTGTTGGGAATTGCTTCTTAGCAACTTCGATCGTCCCCTTCGGATCCTTGTTCATGTAACGAATAGCGATTTCCATTCCATTTACCATTTTCTGAGCGGCAACTGGATCAACGTTTTTCATTGCAGTAATTGAAGAAAAGGCATATGGGCCATAAGTTTTAGGGAAGCCTAAAACCACTTTCATACCCTTAATAGCGACCTGATCTAAGCCTGGCTCGTACAACACGGCAATTTTTGCCTGACCACTTAATAGCGCAGCTGGCTCAGTACCTAAAGGGACCTGGATAAGATCAATATCAGTCTTGTCATTCATGCCATTTTCTTTGAGCAACTTTAAAAACAATGATGTACTTGTAGTTGGCATTAGCCCGGAAACGACTTTTTGACCTTTAATATCCTTAATGCTTGTAAATTTGATATCGGGGGCCGTAGCAATCCATACAGCAGCACCATTAACTGCATTACTAATTACACCGACATTGGCACCTTTGGATGCAGCAATAGCAGTCCACTCGGGACCGTGTAGTGAAAATTGCGAGCTGCCGGATAGTACTGATGACAAAGCCGCAGTTGGGGATCCGGCCGTTTCCTTAATGACGCTTAATCCCTGGTCCTTAAAAAATCCTTTATCAATTGCTACATACAAAGGTAGATACAACATGGATTGGAATGCCTGTGAAATAGTGACAGTCTTTACTTCCGCGCTTGCGCTTAAGGATATGCCGCCTATTACTAATGCCGCACAAATTAACTGTGCTTTTTTATAAAGCGATTTCATATATATCTCCGTTAGGTTATTAAAAGTTACATCCGAATTTCTGTGCGCCTACTATCACTCCGCCATGGAAACAAGAAGCGCTCCAGCGCATCAATGCAGTAATAGAGAAAGAATCCAACAATCATCAGCATGAAAAGCCCCACCCAAACTGAATTGAGCTCGTATAAGCTGGAAGCGTTGTAAATCATGTGCCCCAAACCCGCCTTAGATGAAATAAACTCACCTACAACTGCACCCACCAAACCAAAGCCAACATTAATTCGGAAGTTAGAGACAATTGCTGGCATTGACGAAGGCACAACCACCTCACGAAATATTTGCTTTCTATCGGCACCCATAGAATCAAGGAGAGACTGCAGATCTTTATCAGCGTCCTTGGTTGCTTGATGAGCTGCAATTAAGGCAATGATTGCTGTCATCGAGACAACCAGAACAACCTTTGCACCTAAACCAGTTCCAAACCAAAGTAATATGATTGGCGCAAGTGCAATTTTGGGAACGCTATTAATCGCAACGATAAAGGGCTCTACAATTTGAGAAACCCACTTTGAGTACCAAAGCAACAATCCAATACTTGTTCCAATGAGTGTGCCAATAACAAACCCCAGGAGCGCCTCCCAAAGGGTGTAACCAGTATCAATAAAAATAGAGTAGTCAAGAACGCTATCAACGAATCTTTTCCATATACCAAATGGTGTACCAACTAAAAATTCTGAGATGAGCCCTAGTTCCGCCAGAAACTGCCAAATAAAAAAGAAGACTACAACTGATAAAATTTGGATCAGCGATTTCCCTAGGCTGGTGTTTAAAAAATGGTGAGTTTTGCTACCTTTTGCGCTCATACAACATCATCCTTTTTGGTTTGAATATCCAATTCAGAGCAAAGTAAGTGAAAGTACTCGCCGAAATTCTTATGTGATCTAGCTTCTATTGGGGAAGATCGCTCAATATCAATTTGATGGACATTCTTGACTATCGTAGGACGTCCGCTAAGAGCTACGACCCGTTTTGAGAGAGCCACAGCCTCATCGACATCATGGGTGACTAAAATTACAGTCTTTTTAAACTTTGCTACAGCATCTAAAAGCACACTTTCAAGATATAGTCTTGTTTGATAATCTAGCGCCGAAAATGGCTCATCTAGTAATAAGATATCTGGATCCATTAGTAGCGTTCGGATTAATGCAACTCTCTGCCGCATGCCTCCAGATAGAGTCTGCGGGTATGCCTTTTCAAAGCCAGACAGGCCAAAAGTACTTAAATAGTCCCTCGCCTTCTCAGTTCCATTTGCGTCATCTTCACCACGCACTTTCAGGCCCAGCATGACGTTTTCCAGAACTGTCCTCCAGGGAAAAAGGAGATCCTTTTGCATCATGTAGCCGACTTTGCCTCTAAGGCTTTTTATCTTCTCTCCGCGATAAATAAGGTCCCCACTATCCGCACCCAAAAGGCCGGCGATGATGTTAAAAATGGTTGATTTACCACATCCGCTCGGCCCAATAATGCTAATAAAATCTTGCTCCATCACATCAAATGTGAGTCCATTTAAGACTGGAACTGATCCGGAGTTGCTATCAAATGATTTGTATATCTCCTTGAGAGAGAGTTGAACAGCAGGTAGCTTCATATAAGTAAGTTTTCTTTTGTTGGGTGCTAACTAATATTTAGTTGACCCATAGTCACATTAGATTGAACTACTTACCGCGAAGATTGCTTACAAGTGGTGCGCATATTTTTTATAACGTGCATCGATCATCTAATTGGTGCAGTAATTTAAAATATATAAGCTCTATCGATGAAA
>NZ_NCFJ01000366.1:0-2613 GCF_002281105.1 Polynucleobacter sp. 35-46-11 | reverse complement strand
GCGGGGGCAGGATTTGAACCTACGACCTTCGGGTTATGAGCCCGACGAGCTGCCAGACTGCTCCACCCCGCGTCTGAAGCTGAAATTCTACCATTTTTTGACCCTTGCTGTCGAGGAAACCTTTAAATTCAGCATAAAAAACGGCTTTTTAGGATAAATAAGTCATCTGAGTCAAGCTGCATAAGGAGTAATATATTGCCACGCAACATCCACCAAGGCCTTTTAAATGTCAATTAGTAACCCTGAGTTTTCTAATTCCACGTTGTTAAAACCGGTTGAGCTGCACGATGATCACAATGACCATAAAAAGGGTCTTGGGGCAATGATGATTGCTGCCATCGGAGTGGTGTTCGGTGATATCGGTACGAGCCCTTTGTACGCGCTCAAAGAATGTTTTGACCCAGAACACGGCATTACATTTTCACCAGAGGCATTATTTGGTGTGATTGCCATGATGATCTGGTCTTTGATCATGGTCGTAACCTTTAAGTACGTGCTGTTTGTGATGCGCGCTGACAATAAAGGTGAGGGTGGTGTTTTATCGCTGATGGCCTTAGCACTACGTACTTTTGATAGTAAGTCTAAGAAATATTTCTTTCTTATGATCTTGGGCATGCTTGGTGCATGCATGCTGCTTGGCGAATCTGTAATTACTCCAGCGATTTCAGTTTTATCTGCTGTTGAGGGTATTGAAATTGCAGCGCCTGGTTTGCATAAATATATTATCCCGATCTCTCTAGTAATTTTGGTGGCTTTATTTTTAATCCAAAAATATGGTACTGCAGCTGTTGGCAATCTCTTTGGCCCAGTTACTCTGACTTGGTTTATTACGCTTGCGGTATTGGGGGCTATTAATATAGGCGCAGCGCCACAAATTATCGGGGCAATCAACCCAATATACGCAGTCAATTTTATTGTTGATCATCCCACTACTGCTTATATTGTGATGGGTGCTGTAGTGCTGGTGGTAACTGGGGTCGAGGCTTTATATTTGGATATGGGCCATTTTGGTAGAAGCCCTGTGCGCTACGCTTGGCTCATTGTGGTTCTACCAAGCCTCTTGATTAATTATCTGGGTCAGGGTGCACTCCTATTGTCAAACCCAGAAGCAGTCTCCAATCCATTTTATTTAATGGTTCCTGAGTGGGCCCTATGGCCAGTGGTGGGCTTGGCGACTGCAGCTACTGTGATCGCCTCTCAGGCAGTTATTTCTGGGGCGTACTCTTTAGTAAGTCAGGCAATCTTGCTTGGATTTATGCCGCGGATGACGATCATGCACACCTCTGATTCAGAGCAAGGGCAGATTTATATTCCGGTCGTAAACTGGGTTCTTTTGTTTATGGTCGTAGTGACGATTATTGAATTTAGAGAGTCAGTCAATCTGGCTGCAGCTTATGGTATTTCAGTTACCTCTACCATGATGATTACTGCAATCTTATTGGGAGTGGTTATGTATCGCGAGTGGAAGATGAATATCTTCTTAGTACTGGGCTTGTCGATTATTTTCTTTATCTTAGATTTTGCTTTCTGGACTGCGAATTTAATCAAAATTAAAGATGGTGGTTGGTACCCGCTGTTCTTAGGCTTAGTCATTTTCACTTGCTTGATAACCTGGTATCGAGGACGCAAACTGCTGCGCGCTAAAGTGGAAGAAGGGTCTATTCCATTGCAAGCATTTGTGAGTAGTCTGCTAGCTCATCCACCCCATCGTGTTGAGGGGACTGCTATCTTTTTGACAGCCCATGTGGACTATGTTCCAGTGGCAATGCTCCATAACCTCAAGCACAACCGAGTCATGCATGAGCGTATCTTTTTTATTAAGTTAAGTACCTGGGATGTGCCATACGTGAATGATGATCAGCGCATCACGATGAAAGATCTGGGGGGTGGCGTTTACTTAGTCAGGGCTGTGCATGGCTTTAAAGAGTCACCAGACATCAATAAAGTTTTAGAGCTCCTGCAAAAACAAGAAAATATTGAATTTAATGTGATGGATACTTCTTTCTTTGTGTCTCGTGACACCATTGTTCCATCGGCGAATCCTGGGATGGCGCTGTGGAGAGAGAAGTTGTTTGGTTGGATGATGCAAAATGCCGCAAAGCCCTCAGATTTTTTCAAGATTCCTGCCAATCGCTTGGTTGAGTTAGGTGCAAAGGTGGAGATTTGATAAAGCTCGGTTCTGTGCGTACATTATTTTCTGTTGGGACATTTCTGCTGGCATGTTCCTTCAGTACTTTAGTGCCCGCTACCCCTGGAGAAGAGGCTCAGCTAGAGCAACTCGACAAAATTGAACGAGAGCTGGAGTTGCAACGTGATTGGGCTAAGTACCGCTGGGAAAAAACCAACTCTGAGTGCTATCAACAGTATTGGGTGAACAGCTGTCTGAAAGATTCTCGTGCTCAGTACCGCAAAGAGATTGATCCAATTCGAGTGCAAGAAGTCGAGTTACATGAAGTGCAGCGTAAGTTGCGTTCCAGTATTAAAGATCAGCGCGATGCCGCGAAGATTGCTGAACGTGCCTCTGCTGAAAAAGCGGCTGAGCGTGTAGCCAATCAGAAAGAATTTGAAGAGAAGCAAAAGGCAGCAGCCGCTCGCGCAGCAGATGTAGAGCAA
>NZ_NCFJ01000365.1:0-2617 GCF_002281105.1 Polynucleobacter sp. 35-46-11 | reverse complement strand
ACGCCTAAGTGATTGGCAATCCAGGATAGGTTGCTCGGCGACAAACAATTGCCTAAAGTTTTTGCTACCGGAATTCCGAAGCGCGCATCAAGAGTAGATATTCTGAAATCACAAGCAGTAGCAATCAATAAGCCACTGCCAACCGCCAATCCTTCGATCAGCGCAATGGTTGGAATAGGTAAGTGTTGTAAAGAATGAAAAATAGCATCCACTGCAACTTCGTAAGCTTCGTTTTCTTGTAGGTCAACAAATTGCTGAATATCGCTACCCGATACAAATGCCTTGTCACCAGCGCCTCGAAAAATAGCCACCCTGATCTCCGGTCTATTTGCTATGTCATCGCAAATTCGCTTGAGCTCTTCGTACATTGGCCAGCTTAAGGCGTTGCGTGCCGCAGGATTGTTGAAGGTAATGCGGGCGATGGAGCCATCGAGCTGTAAGTCGACGCTGGGCGGGGTGGTGTTCATGAGTGCATTCTATACAAAAGACCCTTTGGAGCACTTGTTTTTCAAGCTTGAACCCACCTGCGATAGAATTCTTCTATGTATATGTTTCTACCTTTCCTGACAGCTTTGATCGGTCTTGCCCTTGTATGGTTTGAGAAGCGTCTGGCAGGTTTGGTGATGCTGGCTATTACCGTCGGTATCCTGATGTTGTGGTTCCGAGTTCATGCCACTAATCATCTCAATATCAGTCTCTGAGAAAAATGAGTAAACACTCTTTCTCTTCTTTTCCCTCTCTAGCTGCGCTGGGCAATCAATTGGCCTTGGCTGGGATCATTGGCATGCTGTCCTATGCCTTTATTGATCAACTCTATTTTGGCGAGTTACCTTGCCCGCTGTGTTTAATGCAGCGCATGGGTTTTATCATCATCGGCTTCGCTTTGGTATTGAATATCCGCTGTGGCGCTCATTCTGCTCATTACGGCTGGGGAATCATTGGTGGTTTGGTGGGGATGATGGTGTCTTTGCGCCAAGTACTTTTGCATATCTTGCCGGGTGATACAGGATTTGGAAAAACTTTCTTAGAGTTGCATTTTTATACTTGGGCTTATGTAGGCTACGTTGGATTATTAGCAGGTCTTGCTATTTTATTGATGCTACCTAATCGTGATGTGCGCTCACGATCCCTATTTGCAAATGTTTTAGTGATGACATTCATTCTTCTGGTCTTTGCTAATCTGGTATCTACGCTACTTGAGTGTGGCATTGGTCCTTGCGCTGATGATCCTGTTAAATACGATGGATTAATTTGGTTGCGCTCGCGTTTTGGCATTTAAAAAGTCGCAAGTAAATTGATGATGATTACTTCTACGGTGGTGAGGGCTCTAGCTATCGTTTTGGCCTGTTTGAGCTTTGCCAGTGCCGCTCAATCTCAAACAGCTAAATCCAATACTTCTTGGCCTAAACAAGCGATTCGTATTGTGGTGACATTTACTCCCGGTGGAGCGCCTGATATTTTGGCGCGTGTGCTTGCTGAGAGTTGGCAACAAAGCCTAGGGGTGCCAGTCCTCGTAGAAAATCGTCCTGGCTACGGCGGCAATATTGGTGCCGACCTTGTTGCCAAGAGTGAGCCAGACGGCTACACGCTCCTGATTGGGACGGTAGGTATCCACACTATCAATGGTGCTCTTTATGACAAGATGTCATTTCATCCGATCAATGATTTCACGCCCATTAGCTTTTTAGCGAGTACACCTAACGTGCTGGTGGTGAATAAAAAATTGGGTGTGAGTAATCTGCATGAACTGATTGAGTTGGCCAAATCAAAACCCAATGAGCTCACTTTTGGTTCTTCTGGTGTTGGCACCTCCTTGCATATGTCAGGTGAGCTCCTAAAAGAAATGACTGGAGTACAGATTCGACACATTCCGTATAAGGGAAGGGCGCAATCTTTACCTGATCTCATTAGCGGCCGGATTTCGATGCTCTTTGATAATTTATCCTCCTCACTTTCTTTAATCAAGGCAGGAGAGATTCAGGCTTTGGGTGTGACCTCACTAAAACGCTCTCCAGCAGCGCCAGAGATTCCGACGATGGCAGAGCAAGGCTTGCCTGGATTTGAAGCAACATCATGGTTCTCGCTGATGGCACCAGCCAATCTCCCATCAGACCTGCAAAAACGCTTAAATACCTTAACCCGCCAAACCCTGAATCAAGCTGAAGTCAGAAATAAGTTGCTCGCAAGCGGGCTAGATCCTGCTCCTGGAAGCCCACAAGCGCTATCTAAATTGATTCAATCTGAGACCAATAAATGGGGTAGAGTGATTTATAAATCAGGCGCAAAATTAGAGCAGTGAGTATCTAGAGGTAATTAACAAATATTCAAATAAAAGCCCAAATCCTGTCAGCCTAGATTTGGATGAAGCGTTAAAGGTAGTAGGAGGCGACCAATTAATGGGGTCCACTATGAAAACAAGCCATAAGCAATACAACTCAGTTGTGTCTAAGGTAGTTCTGACGCTCTTTGCAGCAGTAGGTCTATTTGCGCTTGCTCCCGTATCGGCTCAAGCGGGTAATGTTGGCTGGGCAGTCTCTGTTGGCGGTGGCTACGGAGGTGGCTATGGCGGCGGTTGGCGTCCAGCAGCATACGGCCCAGGTTGGGGTGGTGGCTGGGG
>NZ_NCFJ01000364.1:0-2619 GCF_002281105.1 Polynucleobacter sp. 35-46-11 | reverse complement strand
AGTTAGCGCCAGTGTGACAAGGTAGTAACAAATTGTAGGTAAAACTAACTACGGGTATTTACAGCTTTTTGGTCCTTACCTAATCTCAGGTAAGTCCGCCATTCTAGCAAAAAAATCCTGCCAAGTCAGGGGTTTACCGGCTTTATTTCCCTGCTTTGCCGCATTTAAAGCTAATTGCAGGCCAATTCTGGCTCTGGGTGCAGTCAGGGAGCCTGAGGGTCTGCATCCAAAGTGATCTATTTCAGGAATATTGGGCAAAGTAGCGCCAGCACCTGTCCTAGTTGTTCTCACCAAGGCAATGCCTTGAGCCATAGCCTGATCCAAAGGCTTCAACCAGTCATCATGAAAGCCACCATGCCCCGTACCAGCAATTACAAAGCCCTGAACAGAGCTACTCAACCACTGGGTGATCGTTTCAGGGCGTGCACCTGTATGACTAGTCAAGATTTCAACCCAAGGCCACTCGCCCTCTTGCGGAATTGGTAAATCTTCATTCCAAGCCGCCTGGACAGCTTTGACACCAGATAACCAGGATGGATTAATCAATCCCACTGAGCTTGATGGCGCATTTTGCAAAGGGGCATTCAGGGCAGTAGCGTGGCGCTTAGCCAAATCGATGGCCATGCATCCACGTCCATCCATCACCGCGTAGATGCCACCAGGGCAGTTATCAATCGATGTTGAGGCCCAGCGCAAGGCGTCAAGCAAATTGGAGGGGCCATCGGCTCCAGGCGCATTGCTTGGTAGCATTGCCCCAGTCAGAATAACCCTCTTAGACTGAGTATGAGCTAACTTTCCACAGGTAGCCTGCAAAAATAAGCCCGTTTCCTCCATCGTATCGGTGCCATGGGTAATCACAATCCCCTGCACAGCAGCATCGAGTAAAGCATCCTTAACGGCAAGTCCGAGACTAGTGAGGTGGGCGTCAGTCAAATTACGACTATTGATATTGGCTACCTGACGCGATACCAGCTTGACACCCTCAGGCACTACCGACTGAACATGAGCCACCAATGCATCCACCCCCACTTGGCCCGCTTGATATTGAAGAGGGTTTTCTTCGGGGTTCGGTGCAAGACCTGCAATAGTGCCACCCATACCCAAGATCAGGAGATGGGGTGTATTTTCAGAAACGTTCGAAATTGAGCTCATTTCTCCATTATCCGCCTCAAAATAGCTTGAATATTCAAAAAGTGCTGTATACAATCCCAGTATGGACATAAATACAGTCGATTTTCCGGAGGAGCTGACTGCCCTCCCCAAACTCACCTCACGTCAAAGTGAGATTTTGGAATTGATTACCAAGGCCATCGATGAAAGTGGCTCGCCACCAACTCGTGCGGAAATTGCAGCGCAACTCGGCTTTGCATCTGCGAACGCCGCTGAAGAACACTTACGCGCATTAGCAAAAAAAGGATATATCGAACTGACGCCAGGAACTTCGCGCGGCATTCGTATTGCACAGCGTTTTAACCAGACTCATAATCCAAATAAATATCGTCAGATGTCTTTGCCTTCTGGCGCACTTCAGCAACTCACACTGCCACTTATTGGTCGCGTTGCCGCAGGCTCTCCAATCACCGCTATCGAGCATATTGAAAAACAAGTGCCGATTGATCCAAGCTTATTTAGCAAGGGTGCTGATTACCTATTGAAAGTAGTTGGCATGAGTATGCGCGATGCTGGCATTTTGGATGGCGACTATCTTGCCGTACGAAAAACTTCTGAAGTTCGCAATGGCGATATCGTGGTAGCTCGCCTAGATGATGAAGTTACTGTGAAGCGTTGGAATCAAAAGAAAACCGCAGATGGCATGGTGATCGAATTACAAGCCGAGAACCCAGACTTCAAAAATATTTTGGTAGATCGACGTCAACCGAACTTCGCTGTAGAAGGCCAGGCTGTTGGGCTCATTAGGGCTGGCGGACTCTGATCCCAGACCTTTAAAGCAAAAGGCCTCGTATAGAGGCCTTTTTCAATTGCAGCAGTGACAGGTCACCACCTGCTGTTTACTTCTTTTTTATTCTTTACTTTTTACTTGGCGCAACTACGTTCGCATTCTTGGGTGATGCGGTAATAGTAATGATGGTCTTTGGACCGGTGAATGGGCCTTCATTTAATTCTACGGTGGAGGTGCGATCACCTTTAGTAAAAACCAAAATACTGGTTTTTGATTTCACGGCACTCACGGTAGTCCAACCAGCTCTTGGATATTCAGCCTGGAAGAAAGCGTAAATATCTGTTGGAGTTTGTACTCCAGATAAAACGACTCGCCCCACCCAATTATCACCACGACCAATGATTAAAGAATCTGAGCCAATAATTTTTGATGCCGCAGGCAATGGCATATCACCCAAGAGTTGCGACTGAATTTCTTGTACTTCGCTAGGCGTGCCTGTTGGAGAATCTCCTGAAGAGGCACAGGCCGCCAAGAGCGCAGTTAGCACTAATGCTGAGGTGATTTTTGAGAATCGTTTCAGTTGGATCATGTTCTTGCCCTGGTAATCAATCTACATTACGGGAGGCGCGTGAGGGAATCGAACCCCCGTACGAAGCTTTGCAGGCTCCTGCCTAACCACTCGGCCAACGCGCCATATGCTTGAATCAAAAATGGGAAGC
>NZ_NCFJ01000363.1:0-2633 GCF_002281105.1 Polynucleobacter sp. 35-46-11 | reverse complement strand
ATTTGCACTGCTCTCCTAAGGCGAACAACTTACTAATGCCCTGCTCAGCAGCATAGGCGCCGACTTCTTCATGAAACGCAGGACCTTGATCACCTACCTCACCCATATCGCCCAGCACTAACCAAGAAATATTTCCAGACTGTTTGAGTGCATCAATAGCAGCTCTAACCGAATCCGGGTTGGCGTTGTAACTATCATCGATCAAAGTGCGCCCAACACTTAAAGGCTTTGACTGCATGCGTCCATTTACTGGAACAAAAGATTCCAGACCAGCTTTTATCTGCTCCAAACTTAAGCCAGCACCCAATGCGACTGCGCTTGCCGCTAATGCATTGCGAACATTGTGGCTTCCTAATGTATTCAGTTGAACCTCAAACTTGCCAAGATCAGTTGAAATCTCAATTCGCCCGCTGGCCAATAACTTACCAACTACAGAGGCTTTAGTTGAAGCAGAATCTGTAGTCAAAGTAAAATCAATCACCTTACGTCCTGCGGCAGCTTGATACCAAACTTTAGAAAATTCAGAATCAGCCGGAAATACTGCGACTCCGTCCGCAGGAAGTGAGCTCAAGGCAGTTGCATGTTCTTGTGCAACAGCTTCTACGGTTGCCATAAATTCTTGATGCTCGCGCTGAGCATTATTAATCAGCCCAATATTGGCTTGAGCAATGACAGCTAACTCTGCTGTTTCGCCGGGATGGTTCATGCCTAACTCAATTACTGCCAAACGATCAGTCGAGCGCATGCGTAACAAAGTTAAAGGCAGTCCAATATCGTTATTGAAATTACCTTTAGTAACTAGAGTGCATTTCTCACCAACAGCAGCTTTAAAGATGGAGGCAATCATTTCTTTTACAGTGGTCTTACCATTGGATCCTGTTACTAAAGCCACCGGAATAGAGAACTGTGCCCGCCATGCCTTTGCTAGCTCGCCCAAAGATTGTTTAACATCCTTGACACAAACTGCCGCTAAATTTTCTGGGCATGCTGCTTTATCACTAATGAGCGCCCCACTTGCTCCTGCTGTGGCCACATCTCCCAAGAAATGATGTGCATCAAAACGTTCGCCCGACAAGGCAATAAATAATTCACCAGGCCGAACCTGGCGACTATCACTACCCACATGATCAATAGAGATCGATGATGCAGACTGGCCATTAGCATGAATCAACTGACTGCCTGGCAACATAGCATGTACCTGAGCAAGCGTGGTCATTGGGGTAGCAACCAAAGTAGTCATAAACCACCCCCCGCTGCTAAACGAATATGCTCTTGATCAGAAAAATCAAATTTCTTGCCATTAATTTCTTGAGTGGACTCATGCCCCTTGCCTGCAACCAAAACAATATCTTTTATATCAGCATGTCGAACTGCAGCCATGATGGCAGCAGCTCTATCAGGCAGTACTTGCACATTTGCCAAGTTGCCAGTCATGCCAGATTGAATCATGGCAATAATGGATTCTGGATCTTCAGATCTTGGGTTATCACTTGTAATGACAATGTGATCGGCAAACTCCTGAGCAAGTTTACCCATTTGCGGGCGTTTACCTGAATCTCGATCACCACCACAACCAAAGACACACCAAACTTTTCCATCGCGTTGATTTGCAATAGGGCGCAAGGCATTCAATACTTTAGTGAGAGCATCTGGTGTATGTGCATAGTCCACAACCACCAAGGGGCCCTCAGTTCTTTGAGTTTTGTGCACACGAATCAATTCCATTCGACCTGGAACAGAACTTAATTTGCACATACGCTTTGAGGCCTCAGTTGGATTCAAGCCTTGAGCCAATAGAACTGTCCAAACCGCAAGACAATTACTGAGATTGAATTCACCCAATACTGCAAGCTGAACAGTGTTCGAGCTGGAGATATCACAGCTAAATTCAGATTCATAACCCGTAGTTGTAAATACCGTATTTTTTGCGTAGTTCCGTTTCAGACGATCGCCAAATTTTTCAAATCCAGAAAATGCATTACTGCTCAATGCATAACCCCACACCCTTGGTCCATCTGCAGCGAGAAGCTTGATTGCTAATTCGCGACCAAAAGGATCATCAAAATTAATAATGGCATTTTCAAGCTGGGGCAGTTGGAACAGCTTTGCCTTGGCCTCAGCGTACTCGCCCATCGTGCCGTGATAATCCAAGTGATCTTGAGTCAAATTAGTAAATACGGCAGTACGTACATCCAAACCAGCAACCCGATCCTGATCGAGTGCATGAGAAGAAATCTCTATCGCCACCTGCTGCGCACCTGCATCAAGTAATTCTTTTAATTCTGTTTGTAATCTCGGAGCATCAGGCGTGGTGTAACCAGTCTGAACCAATGCCCCAGGAAATCCGGTGCCTAAGGTACCTAATACTGCTGTTCGATGACTTGACTCATCCAAAGCTTGTGCGACCCACTGGGTAATACTAGTTTTTCCATTGGTGCCGGTAACGCCGATAACATTCAGCTGCTTACTGGGGTAACCGTACCACTCTGCACACAGCTCTCCGGCCAAGCTGGATAAATTATCAATAGCAAAACATTCTGAGCGATCTAGGTATTCATTAGCAACACCATCTACGGGGTCAAATACAACTGCCGCAGCGCCATTGGCCAAGGCAGCAGCAATGTAAACACGAC
>NZ_NCFJ01000362.1:0-2636 GCF_002281105.1 Polynucleobacter sp. 35-46-11 | reverse complement strand
GCCTAAGCACCCCTCACATACTTCAGTAGTAATTGCTTAATTAGGCTGCTGGAGGCGCTGTTTCTGCAAATGAAGGTCTCTGCATTAACTTTTGATACAGAGCGTCTAGATTGGGGTATTGAGCTTGCCAAGTGATATCTGGGAAGCGAAAGAGCATGTAACCCAGTGCACATCCCACCGCAATATCAGCCAAAGTCATCTGGTTGCCGTGACACCAGGCGTTTTCACCTAAGGCACGGGACATTTGGGCTAAAGCAGCATTGATTTTGCTCATTTGGCGATTGACCCATTCAGGGCTCTGCTGCTCTAGTGGGCGCAAAGTCACCTCTAAACGGGCTAAAATTCCTGCATCTTCAACCCCGTCAGCCAGGGCTTCCCAGGTCTTAACTGCTGCCCGCTCACGGCTACCGGCTGGAATAAGCTTGCTAACAGGGCTAAGGGTGTCGGCATACTCCGCAATCACCCGGGAGTCATAAATGGCCTCGCCGTCATCCAAAATCAAGCAGGGGATCTTGCCTAAGGGGTTGTTGAGGGCAATTTTGGTATCTGCTGCCCAGACATTTTCCAGTTCTAGGTCTACATCAACCTTTTTTTCCAGGAGAACAATGCGTACCTTGCGTACATATGGGCTAGTGAGGGATCCGATGAGTTTCATAAAGCTAAGTATAGCTATCTCAGTCAAATTGGGTTGCCCCTAAGAACGATTAAAATCTGGGTTTATTGACACATTCAATGTAAAGGCAATATTCGTGAGTCAGCCGATTTCTACCCTCAATGCACTTTCTCCTTTAGATGGTCGCTATGCCGGCAAACTTGATGCCTTAAGGCCTTGGTTGTCCGAGGCCGCATTTATGCGTCAGCGTGTATTTGTGGAGATTCACTGGCTATTGGCTTTGGCCTCCGCAGGTCTACCCGATGTACCAAAAATTAGTGCAGCAGATGAGGCCTTTTTGTTATCTTTGCCTGAAAACTTCTCTGATGCCGATGCGCAGCGCATTAAGGACATTGAGGCAGTGACCAATCATGATGTGAAAGCGGTTGAGTATTTCTTAAAAGAAAAAGTAGCTGGTCGCCCAGATCTATTAAAAGCAAGTGAATTTATTCATTTCGCCTGTACCTCAGAAGACATCAACAATACCTCGCATGGCTTGATGTTACGCGGGGCGCGTGATCAAGTTTTATTACCGCAACTCAGAAAAGTTCATTCTGTATTAACGGATTTAGCAATTGAGAACGCCAAAGTGCCCTTGTTGTCGCGCACGCATGGCCAGCCAGCCTCCCCAAGTACCTTGGGTAAAGAGCTGGCCAATATTGCCAAACGTTTGGAGCGTGCAATTGCAACGATTGCCGCAGTTCCACTTTTAGGAAAGATGAATGGCGCAGTTGGTAATTACAACGCCCACTTATCGGCTTACCCGAATTTTGATTGGGAAAATTTTTCCAAGAATGTAGTCGAAAAGCGTTTGGGTCTCACATTTAACCCCTACACCATCCAGATTGAGCC
The DNA here is from genome assembly GCF_002281105.1 of Polynucleobacter sp. 35-46-11. Classification (NCBI taxonomy): domain Bacteria; kingdom Pseudomonadati; phylum Pseudomonadota; class Betaproteobacteria; order Burkholderiales; family Burkholderiaceae; genus Polynucleobacter; species Polynucleobacter sp. 35-46-11. The sequence continues at coordinate 1,132 of NZ_NCFJ01000362.1, read as the reverse complement.
GCACGACGGTATGGCTGAGCTGTTTGATGCGATTGCTCGCGCCAACACAATCTTGTTAGATATGGACCGTGATTTCTGGGCTTATATTTCGATCGGTTACTTTAAACAACGCACTAAAGCTGGTGAGATTGGTTCATCAACAATGCCGCATAAAGTGAACCCAATTGACTTTGAAAATTCTGAAGGTAACTTGGGTGTAGCCAATGCCTTATTGCGTCACTTGGCAGAGAAGTTGCCAATTTCTCGTTGGCAGCGCGACCTGACTGATTCCACTGTGTTGCGTAACCTTGGCCCAGCATTTGGTCACAGTGTTTTAGCTTATGACAGCGCCTTGCGTGGTTTAGGTAAATTAGAAGTAAACCATGCTGTAATTGCTGCAGACTTAGACGAGTGTTGGGAAGTATTGGCTGAGCCCGTACAGACCGTCATGCGGCGCTATGGCATCGAGAACCCGTATGAACAACTCAAGGAACTCACTCGTGGTAAGGGAATCAATCAAGCTGATTTACAAACCTTTATTCGTGGCTTGCAAATTCCAGAAGATGCAAAAGCTTTATTGCTTGAAATGACACCATCTTCTTATTTAGGTAAGGCGGTCGAGTTGACCGAACGTCTGAAAAAGTGAGTCTCACTCCAAACCTTGGGCAGACACCGCAGGATTCGCAATACGGTGTCCGCCCCAAGATCTGGTTTGCTGTATATCAACTGCTTTGGCATCTATTACTGCCCTTAGCATTCCTTCGGCTTGCATGGCGCATGCGTCACTCATCTGATTATTTAAATCACTTCACTGAACGTCTGGGTTTTGCCTATGGCAAAACGATTATTCAGGGATCGATATGGATTCATGCGGTATCAGTTGGTGAGACTAGGGCTGCCCAACCTTTAGTTGAGGCTTATCTAGAGCGCGGTGAAACGGTTCTGCTAACCCATATGACACTCAATGGCCGTCGCACTGGCACTGCTTTATTTGCAAAAGCAATTGCCGCGGGTCAGTTGCGCCAGGTCTATTTGCCTTATGACCTTTGTTGGTCAGTCGCCAATTTTATTCGCGCATTTAAGCCAAAGTTTGGGCTGTTTATGGAGACTGAAGCCTGGCCAACTATTGTGTTTTATTGTGCTGAAATTCGCT
>NZ_NCFJ01000361.1:0-2638 GCF_002281105.1 Polynucleobacter sp. 35-46-11 | reverse complement strand
AAAACTTTCTTGAAATTTTACCTAGGACGGGTAACTTAAATTCAACATCCCCGACGTTACCTGTAACGTGGGACATTAAGAATAATGTATGCACAGGTTCTTCTTCGCTAGCCTCTTCGTTAATCACAGATAAGCTATCGGCAAATGACATAGAGCAGGCATCAGTTCGAAGGCATGTTCGCTCAATACCAGTCTGAATAAATATGCTGGAAGCCACCACCTTGAAGGTGATTAAAAAAAGACAGACAGCAATCGTAAATGTTTTTTTATTGAACGGCATTGCGGCAATTCTATACTTTTTGAAATATTAAATATTTCATCATGTAAAAAAATCATCGCCACTGAAAAAATATCATTGTCACTGAACATGCCGATTGGAGACTCCATGCGCAATATTTAAACCGGATGAATGATCGCATGTAGCCATTATGTATACTTTTCCATTCCTTGATCTTCGTAGGAGAAGAGCATGAAGAATTTATTTATGCGAATTTGGAGAAAATTTAACCATCTTCTTCGCACTAAATCAGCAGCGGTGGCGCAAATGAAAAAAAAGTTGTTTCGCAAACGTCAAAATTTGCAAGGCACCTCATCTGGCATTCCACCAAAACATCAGTTATGTTCAGTAGTTATTCCCGCACTGAATGAAGAAAAGGCAATCGCATCAGTGGTGCTATACGCTCTATCTGACACGGCAACGGGTGAGGTAATTGTAATTGACGATAGCTCAATAGATAATACCGCTAGGCTAGCAAAAGAATCGGGAGCAATAGTAATAACCAGTTCAATGCTCGGTAAAGGGGCGTCGATGCATGACGGCATAGAAGCTGCGAGTCATGATTACATTGTCTTTTTGGACGGTGATTTATCTGGGTTACAAGAGAATATTGTCTCAAAGATGCTGGAGCCACTACTATCAGATAACGCTGATTTTATTAAGGCTAAATTTAGCAGGGGTGGCGGTAGGGTGACGGAGCTCACTGCAAAACCAATGCTCAAAGTTTTTTTCCCGGAAGTGTCATGTATCTCTCAGCCACTAGGGGGAATCATTGCATGCAAAAAGGCGCTGCTTAAAAAGCTAACTTTTGAATCAGGGTACGGCGTTGATATTGGGCTTTTAATAGACGCCCATCTAAAGGGAGCGCGTATCTGCGAAGTTGACATAGGTAGCTTAGAGCATGATAGCCAGCCACTAGTTGACTTAACGACAATGGCAAATGAGGTGGCGCGAGTGATTCACCACTACTCACGTCAGGCTGGGAGATTACACGTAGAGCAGATTTCAGAGATGTATGAAGAGCAAAGGGTTGCAACTGCCTCCTTTGACTACATTATTAATAGGCAAAAAGGTCGTCGCAAAGTGGTTCTGTTGGATATGGACGGTACTATTACTCCAAACCGTTTTGTAAAGGATTTAGCTAAATTTACCCATACTGAGGAGACCTTGGATGCGCTATTAGATTCTGCTGAAAATGATGCAGCCACAAGAAGCGAGAAGATCGCGGAAATTTTTAAATTTACACACCGAAATCAGTTTGAAAAAGTTTCAATGTCCATGCCAATTAGGGATGGGGTTATTGAGTTTGTCAACCAAATGAAGCGGAATGGCTTTATGGTTGGGCTCATATCTGATAGTTACTTTATTGCCGCAGAAATTATGCGAAAGAGAATATTTGCTGATTTCGCTATTGCCCACACCTTGAAATTTCAAAACGATATTTGTACGGGCAAACTAAAGTTGAGCGCTGATTTTTATGCCGATCAAAAACTAGCAAGCGGTCAAATTTGCAAAGGTAACGTACTGAATCGCTTCTTATCAAAGTTAAATAACCCGTTATTTAACGAGGTTTGGGCTATTGGGGATAATTTAAATGACTTAAATATGTTGCTTTTGGCAGATAAGTCTTTTGTCATTGAGCCTAAATCCAAAGAGTTTTTAAGGCATAAACATATTAAGCAAATCTCATCATTTAATGAGTTGCTAACAGTAAGCCTTTTTTCTTAGAGTCAATCGATAATTTTATGAATTTATTGTTTTAACTCTCTCGATATTTGTAGAATGCTGATCCAAAACCAGTTATTTCGGTACGAACCGTACATCTGATTTTGTAGGGTTTAAGTCGCTGCTTTACAATTTTTTTAGCTTATTTTTAAAGTCTTTAAGGCATAGGTCGCACTTTTATCGTGCTGGTCAGTCCAAATCCCCTCATTTAAGTGGTTTTATTGTCGATTCAGGCTGTTGTATCGGCTCGATATTAGTTGAACCATGGCTAGGGTTGATCTATGCAAGGGTGGTTTTGGGGCTAGCGTGGAGGATCCAGTTAACTATGGGCAACTGGGTCGTCAGTAAATTTGTCGGTTAAACCGACATTATTGGGTGAGGACTGGTTTGACTCTGACCTTTTGGTGTCGGTTTGAACCGACTGCTAAGTGTCGGGTTAAGTGACGCTTGGATAGCTCTTATCAGGGGTTATGCAGACATTGAAAAAACGGAAATAGGGCAGATTGAGTGGCGGAGAACGGCTTTGATTTCAACCCGTCGATGCAACACACTATAAATTGCGTAAGCGCAAGGAGTGTTGCTCATGAAACAACGACCTCGAATCTATTACACAGCTATCCAGAAGGATTTAATGTG
>NZ_NCFJ01000360.1:0-2647 GCF_002281105.1 Polynucleobacter sp. 35-46-11 | reverse complement strand
GCCAGACTTCTCTTGAATGAGGGTGACTTTGACGCCTGGCAGTAAAACTGCCTTAGAGCGCAAGAGCCGAATGAGTTCAGGCATCGGGATAGCGGCACTATCAAAGTACTTGCCATCTGGCCATGCACGCACACGGGTGCCGTGAGATTTATCTTCTTTGCCAGCAGCGCTAGTTTTGAGCTTTTCAATGACCTTGCCTTCAGCAAAGGTCAAAGTAGAAATTTGGCCTTCACGCCATACAGTGACCTCTAGGCGCTTCGATAAGGCGTTTGTTACAGAAACACCGACACCATGCAAACCACCTGAGAAAGCATAGGCACCACCAGTGCCTTTTTCAAACTTACCGCCAGCATGAAGTTGGGTAAAAACGATTTCTACTACCGGCAACTTCTCAGTTGGATGCATACCAACGGGGATACCACGCCCATCATCTTCCACGCTCACACTGCTATCGGTATGCAATGTCACGATGATTTGTTTGCCAAATCCGCCCAAAGCCTCATCAGAAGCGTTATCGAGCACCTCCTGGATGATGTGCAAAGGATTGTCGGTGCGGGTGTACATTCCCGGCCGCTGACGGACGGGTTCAAGTCCTTTTAGAACCTGAATCGATGATTCGCTGTATTCGGAAGTTTTACGTGTAGCCATGCGCGGAAATTGTAGTCATGTCTGAAACAAAACCTGAATTTTCATCAATTACCCCTATATTCATGCCAAAATTGACGAATGGGAGCCTTAAGTCATATTCGCGTTTTAGACCTCAGCCGTGTGCTTGCCGGCCCGTGGTGCGCACAAAACCTCGCCGATCTCGGTGCAGATGTCATTAAAGTGGAGCGCCCAGGCGTTGGAGATGACACCCGGCACTGGGGTCCTCCATTTGTGAAGGATGCCCAGGGCAATGACACCTTAGAAACAGCCTATTTCATCTGTATTAATCGCAATAAACGCTCTATTACGGTAGATATCAGTAAGCCTGAGGGTCAAGAAATCATTCACCAACTGGCCAAAGAGTCAGATGTCGTCATTGAAAACTACAAAGTGGGTGATCTAGCCAAATACGGCTTGGACTATGAAAGCCTCAAAAAGGTCAAATCTGACCTGATTTACTGCTCTATTACTGGTTTCGGCCAAGATGGTCCTTATGCGCATCGCCCTGGCTACGACTTCATCATCCAAGGAATGGGTGGTTTTATGAGTGTTACCGGTGAAGCAGATGACTTTCCGGGGGCTAGCCCACAAAAAGCGGGGGTCGCCATTGCCGATATCTTCACCGGTATGTATGCCAGCACCGCTATTTTGGCTGCGGTCGTCCATCGAGATAAAACGGGACAGGGTCAATATATTGATATGGCCCTCCTTGATACCCAGATTGCAGTGATGGCCAATGTCTCCAGCGCCTATTTATGCTCAGATACAGTACCTCGTCGCTGGGGCAATGCCTCGCCCATCATTGTTCCTTATCAAACCTTTCCGACCTCAGATGGTTGGATGATTGTGGCAGTTGGCAACGATGGGCAGTTCAAGCACTTTGTCACAGCGGGTGGCGAGGCCCATTTGGCTGAAAACCCCCTCTATATTAATAATCCAATCCGCGTTGAGAATCGTAAGTCATTGATTCCATTACTAGAAGTGATGACGCGCCGTAAAACAAAGGCCGAGTGGATTAGCCTTTTAGAAGCGGCAAACGTACCCTGTGGGCCAATCAATAACTTTGAAGAAGTGTTTGATAACGAGCAAGTAAAGGCCCGTGGCGTCCAAATCCATGTTCCGCACCCTACGGCAGGCACTATGAAGCTCGTTGGTAGCCCAATGCGTCTATCAGAGACCCCGGTAGAGGTCCGTATGGCTCCACCCACCTTGGGTCAGCATACCGATGAAATACTTCGGGAGCGCCTTAGTCTTGATTCTCAGGCTATTGCCACACTGAAAGAAAAAGGGATTACTTAAATCCAATGTCCCAGAGCACGACAAGCCAAAAACTATCTCTGAAACAGGTACTGATTTTTGGCGGCCTGATGGTAACTTTTTCCATGGGGATACGCCATGGATTTGGTCTCTTTAATTTACCAATCACAATGGAAAATGGTTGGGGCCGTGAAACTTTCGCGCTAACTATCGCATTACAGAATTTAATTTGGGGTGCAGTTCAACCTATTACAGGTGCCTTAGCAGATCGCTATGGTGCATTCAAAATCATGGTCGCTGGTGGTGCACTTTATGCACTCGGTTTAGCTGGCATGGCCATCTCCACAGATGCCTTGAATTTTTCACTAGCTGGTGGATTACTCATTGGTCTTGCGCAAACTGCAACAACATACAGTGTGGTCTATGGAATATTGGGTCGCAACGTTGCTGCAGAAAAAAGAGTGTGGGCAATGGGCATTGCTGCAGCTGCAGGATCATTTGGACAGTTCCTCATGATTCCGGTTGAGCAAGGATTACTCAGCAGCCTTGGTGCAAATGATGCGCTCCTGATGTTGGCACTCATGGCCAGCCTCATGATTCCGATTGCATTTATGTTGCGTGAACCCAAGGCTATCAATCAACATCAAGGCAACGATCAAACTATCAAGCAAGCTTTAAAAGAAGCAATCCGTAACCCGAGTTTCAAGTTGCTTACCTTGGGATATTTTGTGTGTGGATTTCA
>NZ_NCFJ01000359.1:0-2648 GCF_002281105.1 Polynucleobacter sp. 35-46-11 | reverse complement strand
CACTCATGTGCTCAAGATCAATCCAATCTATTTTTTATAAAAAGTAAAGTTAATTTTTATTAGGCTCCATGTACTAAGCGACCTACATCTTGAGTTCGCAGATTTCTATCCCATTCCAGTAGATTCTGATGTTGTGGTGTTGGCTGGTGATATCGCAACGAAATCTGGCGGCATGGCTTGGGCGCGAGATGCTTTTCCAAATCAAGAAATTATTTATGTTGCTGGCAATCATGAGTTTTATGGTACTCAACGACTAGAGATGCTTGCAAAACTGTATGAACAGAGTGCTATGTATGGAATTCATTTTTTAGACGATGGAGCAGTCGAGATTCGGGGTGCTAATGATAAAAAGACTACCCGTTTTTTGGGGCTACTTTATGGACCGACTTCCGCTTGTTTGGGGATGCATTAAAAGATAAATGCATGATGTACGGCGAAATGTATCTGAATGACTTCAGAAGAATTGGCGATGGAGCGATTAGTTTTTCTACTGGGAAATCTATTGAACTGCATGAGGAATCACTGGCTTGGCTGAGATTGGCATTAACCCACCCCTTTGATGGCAAGACTGTTGTGATCACACACCATTTGCCATCGATGTCTTCGGTGGCACAACGGTATAAAACCGATTTGTTATCAGCCTGTTTTGCATCGGAGCTATCTCATTTATTCGGCGAGATGTCGGTTTGGATTCATGGTCATACTCACGATTCTTGCGACTATGAAATGAATGGTACTAGGGTGGTGTGCAACCCTCGTGGATATGTTCGCTCTAGCCATGCAGAAAATCCTCGGTTTAATCCTTCTTTAATCATCCAGGTCTAAGGGGATATAAGAGGTCTTGGTCATAAATCTTCCTTTTTACTTTCATGTTGTATTCAAAGTGAGTCTGGAGATATTAATGAATTATCCAATTCAAACCCTAGATAGCCTGAGGTTGTTTATTAGAGCCTTTCGAAAGCAAAAGGGAGTAACTCAGGCTGATATGGCTGAAAAACTCGGAATTAGTCAGCAAGCCTATGCGCGCTTTGAGGGCAATCCACACTCAGCCACCTTTGAGAGATTGTTTTTAGTCTTACGGATTTTGGATGTCAGCGTATCAATGGAGCAGATCATGAAAGGCTCAAAACAACTCAAAGTTAGCCCAGAGTCTGGATCAAAGGAGATTTGGTAATCATGGTCACTCGCTCAAAATCAAGAGCGCTCAGCATTTGGATGAATGGCGTTCAAGTGGGCACTTGGCAATTAACAAGGCAGCTTGAGACCTTCAATTATTCTGATGAATGGATTTCGCGGGAGTGTGCGAGACCCTTATCACTGTCGCTTCCTTTCTTGCCAGGTAATGCGTCGCATCAAGGCGATCTTGTTAATCATTATTTTGACAATTTATTGCCTGATAGCGATGTGATTCGTAGACGTCTAGCGAGTCGTTATCAGTCAAAAAGCTTGGGTGCATTTGACTTACTATCTCAGCTCGGCCGTGATTGCGTTGGTGCTGTCCAACTTTTGCCAGAGGGTGAGCTGCCAGCAGGAATTCATCAAATTCAAGGTCGGGCATTGAGTAATGAGGAGATTGCGGATCGCATTCGTCACGTCTCCTTGGATTCGGTTTTCGGGCAAGCTGCTCCAAGCAATGATCTAAGCCTATCGATTGCGGGTGCCCAAGAAAAAACTGCACTACTAAAGCACGATGGGCTCTGGCACCTGCCTAAAGGCAGCACACCAACTACGCATATTTTCAAGCTGCCCTTGGGTTTGGTTGGTCATATGCGTGCTGACATGCACACATCGGTTGAGAATGAGTGGCTCTGCTCCAAAATTATGACTGCGTATGGCATTCCAACTGCTTCCTGTGAAATCAAGTATTTTGAAGATCAAAAAGTATTGATCGTTGAGCGCTTTGATCGGAGATTAGCTGCGGATGGGCAGTGGATTATTCGCCTTCCCCAGGAGGATTTTTGTCAGGCAATGGGCGTATCCCCAATGAATAAATACCAGGCAGATGGCGGTCCGAGCATCACATCGGCCATGAAGTTATTGTTAGGCTCAGTAAACGCAGAGCAAGATCGAATACATTTTTTCAAAACGCAAATTATTTTTTGGCTATTAGCTGCTACAGATGGTCATGGTAAAAACTTTAGCATTGCACACCTGCCGGGCGCACAATATAAAGGGACTCCAATTTATGATGTATTGTCGGCGCATCCAGTGATTGGTTTTGGAGCAAATCAAATAGCGCCCCATAGAGTTAAGCTAGCAATGGCTGCGCGCGGCTCGACCAACCACTACCTGTTAGATAAAATTCACCGCAGACACTGGTTATCCCAAGCTCAACAAGCTGGCCTTGGTGCTGGTGTAGCGCAGCAATTAATTGAAGAAATTATTGAGATGACTCAGTCGGTAATCAATCAGGTGAGATCAACGATTTCAGAGCCATTTCCAATGGCTATGGCTGAGTCTATTTTTACGGGCATAAAAATGCAGGCTCGCAAGTTAGCTTCCCGAATTGAGTCTTAGTATTAAAAACCCCAGCAATCACTTGCTGGGGTTTTGTCTTTCTAGTAACTAGAAATTGTTGCTTGATTACTTCTTAGCAGCTGGAGCTGTTACTACAGCAGCAATAGCTTCTGTGTAAACCACTTTTACTT
>NZ_NCFJ01000358.1:0-2650 GCF_002281105.1 Polynucleobacter sp. 35-46-11 | reverse complement strand
AATGGCGATGAAGTGTTGGTGCCAGCTCCTGACTATCCATTGTGGACAGCTGCTGTGAGTCTGTCTGGTGGTACCCCAGTGCATTACTTGTGTGATGAGTCCAAAGAATGGGCTCCTGATTTGGCGGATTTGCGTAAAAAGATCACGCCGCGCACTAAAGCGATTGTGGTGATTAATCCTAACAATCCAACCGGCGCCATCTACTCAAAAGAAGTATTGACTGAGTTAACCTCCATCGCCCGTGAGCATGGATTGATTCTGTTTGCCGATGAGATTTACGACAAGATGTTGTATGACCAAGAAAAGCATATCTCCTTGGCATCTTTATCTACTGATGTGGTCACCATTACCTTCAATGGTTTATCTAAGAACTACCGCTCTTGCGGCTACCGAGCTGGCTGGATGATAGTTTCTGGTGACAAAGAGATGATCCGCGATTACATCGAGGGTCTCAATATGTTGTCCTCAATGCGATTGTGTGCCAACGTACCGGGCCAGTACGCAATTCAAACGGCATTGGGTGGTTATCAAAGTATCAATGATTTGGTTAATGAGGGTGGTCGCTTAGCAAAGCAGCGTGAGCTTGCTTGGAAGCTCATTACTGAGATCCCAGGCGTGACATGCGTGAAACCAAAGTCTGCTTTGTACTTATTTCCAAAGCTTGATCCTGAGATGTATCCAATCGAGGATGATCAGCAATTTGTTGCCGATCTTTTGAAAGAAGAAAAAGTGTTGTTAGTACAAGGCTCTGGTTTTAACTGGGGCAAGCCAGATCATTTCCGTTTAGTGTTCTTACCTCATGAAGATGTGCTTAATGAGGCGATTGGTCGCCTTGCACGTTTTCTTGAGCGTTATCGTCAAAAACATAGTCGCAAAGCGGCTAATTCAACAGCAACAAAGGCATCATGAAACCGATTCAAGTTGGTCTATTAGGTATTGGCACTGTGGGTGGTGGAGTATTTACTGTTCTCGAGCGTAACCAAGATGAAATTACCCGTCGCGCTGGCCGTGGCATTCGTATTAATACAGTTGCCGATCTCAATGTAGAGCGTGCTAAAGAATTAGTAAAAGATCGCGCTCAAGTAGTGAGTGATGCTCGTGCAGTCATTAATAATCCTGAGATTGATATCGTTGTTGAGTTGATTGGTGGTTACGGTATTGCTAAAGATTTGGTGCTAGAGGCAATCGCAGCTGGCAAGCATGTAGTGACGGCTAATAAGGCCTTGATCGCCGTTCATGGCAATGAAATTTTTCAGGCTGCCCATGAAAAAGGTGTGATGGTTGCATTTGAGGCGGCTGTAGCAGGTGGTATTCCAATCATCAAGGCCTTGCGCGAAGGTTTGACTGCAAACCGTATCGAATGGATCGCTGGCATCATCAATGGCACAACCAATTTCATTCTTTCTGAGATGCGTGACAAAGGTTTAGACTTTGCAACCGTCTTAAAAGAGGCGCAGCGTTTAGGCTACGCAGAAGCGGATCCTACATTTGATATTGAAGGTGTAGACGCTGCACACAAGGCAACCATCATGAGTGCCATTGCATTTGGTATTCCAATGCAATTTGAAAAAGCGCACGTTGAGGGTATTACCAAGCTGGATGCCATCGATATTAAATACGCTGAGCAGTTGGGCTATCGCATCAAGTTGCTTGGTATCGCCAAGAAGACATCTAGCGGTGTCGAATTACGTGTGCACCCAACTTTGATTCCAACGAAGCGTTTAATTGCTAACGTAGAAGGTGCTATGAATGCCGTTCAGGTATTCGGCGATGCCGTTGGTACTACGCTTTACTACGGTAAAGGTGCGGGTTCAGAGCCAACTGCTTCCGCTGTGATTGCCGACTTAGTAGATATCACACGATTATTAGGTGCGAGCCCTGAGAATCGTGTCCCATACCTTGCTTTCCAACCAGATGCAGTGCGCGACATTACTGTATTGCCTATGGGTGAAATCACCACCAGCTACTATTTACGCTTGCGTGTAGCAGATCAGGCCGGCGTTTTAGCTGACATCACAAAAATTTTGGCAGCTCACGGCATCTCGATTGATGCGCTCTTGCAAAAAGAAGCGGACGAGGGTGAAAGCCAAACTGATTTGGTAGCTTTGACTCACGAAACCAAAGAAAAGCACATGCTAGCAGCGATTGCTGAAATCCAGAATCTAAAAACTGTTGCTGGCGAAGTAGTGAAGATCCGCTTAGAAAATCTGTCCTAATATAAATACATGCGTTACCAATCTACTCGTGGCAATAGCCCGCAACAATCCTTTTTAGAAATCCTCCTTGGTGGATTGGCGCCAGATGGTGGTTTGTATCTGCCGACTGAGTATCCGCAAGTCACTAAAGAGCAGCTCGATTCTTGGCGTGGATTGTCATATGCTGATCTCGCTTATGAAGTCTTGAGTTTGTATTGTGATGATATTCCTGAAGCGGATTTACGCGCTTTATTACGTAAGACCTATACAGAGCAGGTCTATTGCAATGGACGGACTGAAGATAAAGCTAAAGACATCACGCCATTACATTGGCTGGGTGAAGAGCAGGGCACACGCATTGGATTGCTGAGTCTGTCTAACGGACCAACATTGGCATTTAAAGATATGGCGATGCAGTTGCTCGGCAATCTCTTTGAATACGCGTTAAAGAAAAA
>NZ_NCFJ01000357.1:0-2661 GCF_002281105.1 Polynucleobacter sp. 35-46-11 | reverse complement strand
CACTGAACCACCAACGAGGTAATCAATCTTGAGCTTACCGCCAGACATTTCATTTACTTTTTTGACGTAGTCTTCAGCCATTTCATTGAAGACGTCTTTAGCTCCCCAAGCACCTTGCATTTTCAACACAACAGGAGCTTGAGCTACAGAAATCATTGGGAAGCCAGCCAGTGGAACAGCTACAGCAGCAGCACCTGCTTTGCTGAAAAACTTTCTACGGGATTGACTTGTATTTTCTTCTTGAACAACTACTGGGGCTGCATCTTTGGCAGTAATAGACATCGAATATCTCCAATTCTTCTTTTATTAATCGGTATAACAACAACATGATCGTATTCCTCCCTACAAGCATCTCAATTGGGGTTTACGCTAATTTCCTCATGAAAATGAGTCACCCTAAAACCCTCCGTCTGGCCAAGGCATTAACTGCAAGGGTTTGCCGTAACTGATTAGCCCAAGAAACAGTAGATCGAATCTCCTCAAACTGCCTTATCTTCTACCTATCTACCTTAACCACTTTATTAATGGGCTTAATACCAGCTTGAGCTTAGGGGGTGCCGGTATAGATTGCCAGCCAAATCACCAGCGGCAAATAGATCACCGACAGCAGGTGTCCCACCATCACAATTGAGGCTACTTTTTGGGGTTCTTGATTATGGCGATCAGCCAAGATGTAATTAAATACCGCAGGGGGCAAGCCGGCAAAAATGATCAACGCGCCCTTCTGAATGGACTCCAAAGGCAATGCCCATATGACTAAATAGGCAACCAACAGGCGCAAAACAATGGAAAGTGCGGTTGCAACAACCCCAGCTTTAACATGCTCGATTTTTCCTTCGGCCAGGCGGGTACCCAGCGAGATCAACATCAGGGGAATCAAAATAGTGCTGACCATGGTGACCGAGGTATCTAGCCAATCTGGCAAAGTCATCTGAAAGTGACCGAACCACAGACCGAGACCCATCGACCATACCAAGGGGCTGGCGTAAATACTTTTGGCATCCATCTTGCCCGTCATCACTGCCGAGCCCAGCGAGAAAATCAAAATATTGGAGAGCACCATGAGAAGTACTGATGGCGCCAATCCATCTTGCCCAAATGCCAAGACCGTGAGCGGAATACCAATCGGGCCGACATTGGTAAACATGATGGACGGCAGCAAGGCTTTCGCTCCCGTTCCTGAATACTTGGCCAAAGGCAGAGCTAGTAGGCCTGAACAAACGACTATCAATACTGCCGCCAACACCAAATAACCAGCGCTTGTGAAATCCAGTGGCTTAGCTGATAAAGAGATAAAAATAAAACATGGCAATGCCAAATCAATGAGGGTGTGATTAGCACCACTCATATTGGGCTTTCTATATCGTGCATATAAGAACCCCGCGAACACAATTGCGAAGATTGGCAGGGTAATACCCAGAATGCGTAAGATCATTAGCAAATACTCATATCCATACTCATACTTATTGCTTAAGTGTTACGGCGCTGGATTATTTCAATATGGGTATATGCCATCTTGATTAAATCGCAATCCAATTGCTTAGCTTGCGCCTTATTAATCATCTCGAGCAAGATATGCCCATGCTCTGTTTTATTGCCAGCATTTAAATCTCGTAACATGGACGCCGTCATTGGTGATCCAACTGCGGTGAGCATCTCAATCGATTTGCTTTGCACACCAGCAGCGATCGTAAATCCATGGGCATCTGCAATCGCACAACACTGTGCAAACATGGTTTTAGTCAGCGCATCACCATAGGGAGTTGCAACGATCTCGCCAATAGAACCATTACATAAAGTGGTCATCCCTGCCAAGGTACTTAGGAAAGTCCACTTATCCCACAGGGCTTGCTCAATATTTTCGCTATAGACTGCATTAAAGTCCGTCTTCTGACACGACTCATAAAATGCTTTTGCCGCAGCCTCTTGACTTGGTGTGCGCGCACCAACGGTCAGAACATGCAAATCCGTTAATTGCTTTACTGCGCCTGTATCGGTAATCGTTGCTGCTATATGAGCAATACCGCCCATCACACGCTCGCGACCAAAACGCTGATCCAATTGCTCAATATGCGCTAAGCCGTTAAGGAAAGGCAAGATAAGACCTTGGCTGGAGGCCCCAGCAATAGACTGTAAAGAGTCTTCTAAATCAAAGGCTTTAGGTGCCAAGATAATGAGGTCATAGATCGGCTTTAGCTCTTGAGCGGTCACTGTTTTAGGATGCACCGTATAACTACCTTTTGGCGTCTCCACTACCAACCCATGCTCTTGAATATGCGCTTGGCGTTTATCACGCAGGAGGTAAGTGACATCTGCACCAGCCAACATCAACTTCGATCCGTAATAGCCGCCGATACCACCCGCGCCCACAATTAATATCTTCATGATTTCCTCGAGGAATGTTTTGTGAACGATAAACCATAAATGGTGCCCAGGTAGCCCACCATCACCAAACCTGCTGCTAAGAACTTCCACCCAGGCAGTGACTCACCCAAGAAAATAGCGGTTGCCCCCATGCCAAAGATTGGAACTAACAATGGGGCTGGAGCTACAAGAGCTGCTGGATGCTTAGATAAAAGCCAGGCCCAAGCGGCGTAACCAAATAGGGTATTGGCCCAAGATTGCCAAAAGACTCCTGCCCAAGCTCCTAAGGGCGCTAAC
>NZ_NCFJ01000356.1:0-2662 GCF_002281105.1 Polynucleobacter sp. 35-46-11 | reverse complement strand
AAAGTCCACATGTTCTATTAAAATGAACAAAATATGTAATTTTATGAGATTAATTCAATGTCTGATCTAGAAATAATTGAAAATCTGGATATCGCAAAAAAAGATGCTTTGAGCGAAAACTCTTCCATGCTCAAAGGGGTAGTCATTCTTGAGGCACTTGCGAACCTTCGACAACCCGCTTCCTTGGCTCAGCTCATGCAGATTACCGGGATGCCAAAAGCCTCTCTACATCGTACTTTAGCTATATTTGAAGAGGCAGGTCTGGTGATGCGTGAGCCAGGTGGAAAAGCTTACACACCAGGCCAGCGACTTGCGAGCCTGGCTATTGAAACACTTTGCCATGACAGCGTTTCCAGTGTGCGCCACTCAATCTTACGAAAACTCGTTTCAGATCTGAAGGAAACCTGCAACCTAGCCGTGCTTCGTCGTGGAGAGCTCTTCTATCTAGACCGAGTGGAGGCTAACTGGGCCTTACGTCTCCACCTACCGCCAGGAACGGTTCTGCCTCCGCATTGCAGCGCGAGCGGTAAGCTCCTGCTGGCATTTAAGCCGCCCGAAGAGCGCGCAAAACTACTAGACAATCTTCCACTAGAGCAGTTCACGCACCGAACCATCACGGACCGCGACCTTCTTGAATCAGAGCTAGACCGCATTATTAGCACTGATTATGCGGTTGATAATGAAGAATATGTTCTTGGAGTCTCCTGCGTTGCAGTCCCCGTCAAAGATAAGCATGGTGATGCTGTTGCGGCGATTGCAATTCATGCTGCGACAGCACGTTTACCAATTAATCAGGCGATGGAATACATTCCTCAATTACGTGCTGCAGCAGAGCGAATTTCTAATACCCTAAACTGAGCAGCATGGCCCATCCATTCCCTCTTCTACAAGATCTCATTAATAACGCCAAGGGCACTAAACCCTTGGGGGTTGTCTTTCCACTGAGCGAGCCATCCTTAGAAACCGTTGTTGAGCTTCGTAAACATGCTCTCTGCACACCTATTCTGATTGGTCCGCGAGAAAATATTGTGCTTCTTGCAAAGCAATACTCTTTTGATATTGATGGCATAGAAATTATTGATACCCCCAACAATCCCGTTGAGGCTGCCAAGATTGCGGTAGAAATGTCAAAGGCGGGAAAGCTTGCCGCCCTTATGAAAGGCTCTCTTCATACTGAAGACTTAATGGGGCCAGTAGTAGGCAAGGAAGGCTTGAGAACGGCGCGCAGAACGAGCCATATTTTTTTGTTTGAACTCAGTAGCTACCACAAGCTGATTGGAATCAGCGACTGTGTTGTGAACATTGCGCCAACCGTTGAGCATAAAAAACATATCCTGCTCAATAGTCTAGATGCGCTTGCTAAGCTAGGAATACATCAGGCAAAGGTGGCCATTATTGCCGCAACAGAAGTAATCAATCCAGCGATGCAGGCAACCACAGATGCAAAGACATTAGTAGATCTACAACGCACTGAACCCTTCGCTCCGGGGGCATTGATCGAGGGGCCGTTTGGTTTTGACAATGCATTGTCTGCGGCCTCAGCAAAAACCAAAGGAATTGATTCTGCCGTATCCGGTGATCCCGATTTATTACTGGCCCCTGACCTTCAGGCTGGCAATATTCTGTATAAATCACTCATCTACATGGCGGGAGCCGAATGTGCTGGGGCAATTTTGGGCACTACCGTCCCTATCATTCTGACATCCCGTTCAGATTCAGTATTTTCTAGAGTAGCATCCACCGCATTAGCAATGCGCATAGCCTAAACCTGATATACGACTCTCCTTAAGAAACCAGAAACCATGTTTAAGATTTTTTCAAAAGATCCCATTCACGATCCAATCCATAAGCAAGCACCTGCAACTGAAATTAAAAAGACCACATGCTATATGTGCGCTTGCCGCTGTGGGATTCGAGCTCACCTTCGCGATGGTGAGCTGGTATACATTGATGGCAATCCAGAGCATCCATTAAATCAAGGCGTTATATGTGCAAAAGGATCTGCGGGCATCATGAAGCAGAAGTCTCCAGCGCGCATCACCAAACCCCTGTTGCGAAAAGAAGGTAGTGATCGAGGGGCTGGCGAGTTTGATGAAATCAGCTGGGAGCAAGCATTTGAATTACTAGTCGATCGCTTAAAAAAGATCCGAGAAACTGATCCAAAGAAGTTCGCTCTATTTACCGGGCGCGATCAGATGCAAGCCTTAACAGGTCTATTTGCTCGCCAGTTTGGCACACCAAACTATGCAGCGCATGGCGGATTTTGTTCCGTCAACATGGCTGCTGGAATGATTTACACCATTGGTGGCAGTTTTTGGGAATTTGGTGGCCCTGATCTAGATCATGCAAAACTATTCATCATGATTGGTACGGCTGAGGATCACCACAGCAACCCAATGAAAATCGCTCTGTCAAAATTCAAAAGGGCAGGCGGTCGCTTTATATCCATTAACCCAGTTCGTACCGGCTACTCTGCTATAGCGGATGAGTGGATTCCGATCAAACCCGGAACAGATGGCGCCTTGTTTATGGCCCTCATGCATGAGTTAATTCGCACTGAACAATACGATGCAGCTTTTCTAAAGCGCTATAGTAATTCCGGTCAATTAGTTTGCCTTGATGCAGGTCCTGAAGAAGGATTATTTTTATTTGACCCAGATTC
>NZ_NCFJ01000355.1:0-2662 GCF_002281105.1 Polynucleobacter sp. 35-46-11 | reverse complement strand
ATTGTTCACAAAAATCTCAAGCCTGCTGAACAGGCTAGGGAAGTGGCTAAGGTCAAACGTTACGAGTCCGGCATTTTGCGTGATCCGATTACGGTCAGCCCAGATGTCACGCTTCGTCAAGTAATCCAACTATCTCGCGAGCATGGCTTCTCAGGATTTCCAGTGCTGACTGGGAAAGAGGTTGTGGGCATCATTACCAACCGCGACTTACGCTTTGAAGAAGATTTAGACGCGCCAGTGAAAACTAAGATGACTCCACGTGAGCGTTTGATTACAGTCAAAGAAGGTTGCTCTCTAGAAGAAGCAAAGCGCTTGATGAGTCAGCATCGCTTAGAGCGTGTGTTGGTAGTGAACGATAAGTTTGAATTGCGCGGCCTCATCACTGTCAAAGACATTTTAAAAGCCACTGAGCATCCCAATGCTTGTAAAGATAGCGAAGGTAAATTGCGCGTTGGTGCTGCGGTCGGTGTTGGCCCAGATAACGATGAGCGTATTGAACTGTTAGTTCGCGCAGGCGTTGATGTGATTGTGGTGGATACCGCTCATGGCCATAGCCAAGGTGTTTTAGATCGCGTCAAATGGGTTAAGAAAAATTATCCTCACGTACAAGTGATTGGCGGAAACATTGCTACTGGCGATGCTGCTAGAGCATTGGCTGATCATGGTGCTGATGGCGTTAAGGTAGGCATTGGCCCAGGCTCCATTTGCACAACCCGAATTGTTGCGGGTGTAGGTGTTCCTCAAATTAGTGCGATTGTGAATGTGGCTGCTGCACTCAAGGGCACAGGCATTCCTTTAATTGCAGACGGTGGTGTGCGTTACTCCGGTGACGTTGCAAAAGCATTAGCTGCTGGCGCAAGCTCCGTCATGATGGGTGGTATGTTTGCTGGTACTGAAGAAGCTCCTGGTGAAGTGTTCCTCTATCAAGGTCGTTCATACAAGAGCTATCGCGGCATGGGTTCTTTAGGTGCGATGGCTGATGGTTCTGCAGATCGCTACTTCCAAAGTGATATCAGCGCAGCAAATGCCGAGAAGCTTGTGCCTGAGGGTATTGAAGGTCAAGTGCCTTACAAAGGTAGCGTGCTTGCTATCTTGCATCAACTGACTGGTGGTATCCGTTCTTCAATGGGCTACTTGGGTTGCAAGACGATTGATGAGCTTCATGAAAAAGCGAATTTTGTGGAAATCACTTCAGCGGGTGTACGCGAGTCACACGTTCATGATGTGAAGATCACGAAGGAAGCCCCGAATTACCACATTGACTAAGAAGTAAAAGCAGGCTGAATTTAAGGTAATCCTTTCGTGCACGACAAAATACTGATTCTCGACTTTGGTTCACAAGTCACCCAATTAATTGCCAGGCGCGTGCGTGATGCGCGTGTCTATTCTGAGATCCACCCCTACGATTGCGATCCAGAATTTATTCGTAAGTTCATTCAAGAGCAGGGTGGTAAAGGCATCATTCTTTCTGGTGGACCAAGCTCTGTTACTGAAGACGGAAGTCCTTGGGCACCACAAATCGTTTTTGAATTAGGCGTTCCCGTTTTAGGTATTTGCTATGGCATGCAAACCATGGCAACCCAATTGGGTGGTGCGGTTGCTTCTGCTGAATCCTTGGGTAAGGCCCGCGAGTTTGGTTACTCCGAAGTGCGTGCCCATGGCCACACCAATTTGCTGAAAGGCATACAAGACTTCTCCACTAGCGAAGGCCATGGCATTCTCAAGGTGTGGATGAGTCATGGCGATTCAGTTACTACACTGCCACCAGCATTTAAGTTAATGGCTTCAACAGAGTCTTGCCCTATTGCAGGTATGGCTGATGAAGAACGTCGTTTCTATGCATTTCAGTTCCATCCAGAAGTAACTCACACCTTACAAGGCGAGGCCATCTTGAGTCGCTTTGTCCATGAGATCTGTCAGTGCAAACCGGACTGGGTGATGGGTGACTACATTAGTGAGGCCGTTGAGCATATCCGCAAACAAGTTGGTGATGAAGAAGTTATTCTTGGTTTATCTGGTGGCGTTGACTCTAGCGTGGCCGCGGCATTAATCAATCGTGCGATTGGTGAGCAACTCACTTGCGTATTTGTTGATCATGGTTTGCTTCGTTTGAACGAAGGCGACATGGTGATGGAAATGTTTGCTCGTAATCTCGGTGTCAAAGTAATTCGAGTGGATGCTAAAGACAAATTTATGTCTGAGCTTGCTGGTGTTGCTGACCCAGAAGCCAAGCGCAAAATCATTGGCAAAGAATTCGTTGAGATCTTCCAAGCTGAGTCTGGCAAGATTCAAAATGCCAAGTGGCTTGCTCAGGGAACTATTTATCCCGACGTGATTGAGTCTGCTGGTAAAGGCAAGAAGGGCGCGCATACGATTAAGAGCCATCACAATGTGGGCGGCTTGCCTGAAGATATGCACCTCAAGCTGCTTGAGCCATTGCGTGAGTTATTTAAAGATGAAGTACGTGAACTCGGCGTTGCTTTAGGTTTGCCACGGGAGATGGTCTATCGCCATCCATTCCCAGGGCCTGGCCTTGGTGTGCGCATCTTAGGTGAAGTTAAAGCAGAGTTCGCTAGCCTCTTGCAGCGTGCAGATGCAATCTTTATAGAAGAGCTGCGTAATACGATTGATGAAGCAAGTCAAAAATCTTGGTATGACCTCA
>NZ_NCFJ01000354.1:0-2679 GCF_002281105.1 Polynucleobacter sp. 35-46-11 | reverse complement strand
GACCAATGTATTCAAAGCTCTCTAATGGATCGTATGGGAGCTTGTCATAAAGGGCTGGCGCAGTTGCCATGCCAATGTGATAAATAAACAGTGTGTAGCCGTCTGGTTTTGCGCGCGCAACTTTGGTTGCTGCAATTGTGCCGCCTGCGCCAGTTACGTTTTCAACTACGACAGTTTGCCCAAGTGATTTGCCCATTGGTACGGCGAGCAAGCGAGCAACAGTATCTGTTGGTCCACCTGCTGAGAATGGAACAATTAAGGATATCGGTTTTGTTGGATATGCTTCATCTGCTGCTGAGGCTTGTGTTGACAAGAGGCTGCCAGTAAGGAACAAGGCCCCTACGCTGGCTAGCAAAGTTTTCTTTAATTTCATTTAAGTCTCCGTTAATGTGTAATGCGGGGTAATTTTGCCACTTTTAGCAACTATCGACTTTAGGGTTTACCAGTAATGGCAAGTGTCCTTTGCGCCAATAAGACCACTGGTCGGTCAATCATGCGGCCATCTAATTTCACTGCGCCACCCTTAGATGCTTTGTCCGCTTCAATCACGCGATGTGCCCAAGAGACTTCTGCGGCAGTAGGCATAAAGGAAGTCTTCACTAGGGAAACCTGTTTTGGGTGGATGCATAGCTTGCCACCAAAGCCCATTCTTTTCGCGCGCTCTGCATCATCTGTAATGCGCTCAATGTTGTCAGTAGAAGGAGTAACCCCATCAATGGGAGGGGCAATTTGCGCCAAGCGTGAGGCCAAAATAATCTGAAAGCGTGCTGTTTGCAGTTCGGTTTCTTGGGCGTCACACACCATTCCCAAGTCTGCCTGCAAATCAATATTGCCCAAAGCCAGACGTAATACCTGCTCAGAGTTTGCAATCTCATTAAGGCGATCAAGGCCAATGGCAGTTTCAATCATTGGAATGATTGCTGTGTTTGGCAGGATTTGTGCTGCACCATTAATTTGGTCGAGAGATTCACTCTTAGGAATTAACAAACAGGCTGCATCTAATTCTTGAACCAAGATTAGGTCGGCTGAATAAAAATGACTGCCAGGAGAATTTGATCGAATGATCAGACGCTTTTTTTGGTCTGCACTAAACGTTGGCCAGGCAGAGCGTATAGCTGCACGTGCAGACTCCTTATCCTCTTCAGCAACTGCATCTTCAAGGTCGATGATGACACCATCGGCGCCACTATCCAAGGCTTTACTAAAACGCTCAGGGCGTGTGCCTGGAACAAATAAGAATGTGCTGCTAAAGCCAAGGGGTGTATCAAGTGGATTCATCGATGAGGCTTTATTAAAAATGAAGCAAAAGAGAAAAAATAAACGACTCTAAAGTTAAGGGAGTAATTGACCTATCTTGGACTGATTGCGGATATTCCACAAGCGCTCGATAGCGGCACTCATCTCACTTGGGCTTGCGCCACCACTAAATGCAGCAAGACGCATCGCCTTATCTGTAATCTCAGTACGGCTTAGGGTATTACCAGGATCGCCCTTGGGTTCATCAACACGACCCTCTAATACTTCACCATTATTTAAGTAGACTTTAACTTTACCGATCCAGCTTTGGGGGTAAGCACTATCGACTTCAGGGTCCAAGACCATAGTGACGCGATCGCGGAAAGAGCAAATATCTTGATCATGGAAGTGTTGATCAAATTCTTGCAGGCCTGCAAATTGATAGTGGGCAACTATCGCGAGTACGGTACCCATTGAGAACTTAGATTGGTGCACGGTTGTGGGGTCGGTGACTGGACCCAAGACATCGATTGCCCCTTGGTGAACCAAGGTTTCCACCTTGGCGATATCGCTAGGCTTGAGATCTTGTTTCAACATGACTTGCAATAAGGCATCGGCAGCAGGGTGTGTATGACGACATGAGGCGTGATATTTGAAGCTCGTCTCAGCAATGGTCCAGCGAGTTCCTAGTCGATCAATTAATTTGCTTGGATCAGAATCACTCGACATTCCGGCGGCCAAACCCTGTTTACCTTCTAGGATGTGTTCGGCACCAGTAAAGCCAGATTGCGCTAAGTAGGCTGACATCAAGCCGGTTGAAGCGGCATGTGCTGTATGAAGTTGCTTGGAGTCAGCAGCATCGCGCAGAAATTCCCAAAGGCCGGCAGATTGTGTTCCAGCTGAGCCAAAGGCATGCAGCATTTGGCTTGGGTTGAGTTTGAGAAGATGACCTACAGCTGCTGCTGCAGCTAAGGTGCCGGCAGTGCCCGTAGTGTGAAATATTTTGTAGTGTGAGCGACCTAAAAACTCGCCAACCCGAATACCGACTTCATAGCCGGCGACTGCAGCTACGAGCAGATCTTTTCCTGAAGCGCCTATAGCTTGAGCTGTGGCGAGAGCGGCAGGAAATACGATAGTTCCTGGATGAAATACAGAGCCATTGTGCACGTCATCTTGTTCGGCTACGTGCGATGCGGCTGCATTTGCTAATGTAGCTAGGAAGGGGCTTGATGTTGTGCGATGAATCAGAATTTCAGCAGAGCCAGGGTTGCTTGCATTGAAGCCACCCATGCTTTGCGCAAACTGCGTAATGGCCTCTACAGCGCGCGAACCTTTGCCAGCAATTGCAGAACCAAACCAATCTACTAGTAAATCTTCGGTGCGGGAAATCACCTCTTCAGGAATATCGCCAATCTTTAATTCAGAAGCAAATGTAGCTAAAGC
>NZ_NCFJ01000353.1:0-2682 GCF_002281105.1 Polynucleobacter sp. 35-46-11 | reverse complement strand
TTGGTGCCGACGGCGAGACTCGAACTCGCACAGCCTAAGCCACTACCCCCTCAAGATAGCGTGTCTACCAATTTCACCACGTCGGCATCTTGTAAAACCCATCAATTCTACTGCATTGCACCACTGAGTTACCCCAAAAATAGGGGCACAGAGTGCTTAAAACCTACTTTTTTTACTTTGGAACAGCCGGCTTAGTCGGATCCTGGGCTGGAGCAGCTGGGGCAGGGGCTGGAGCCACAACCGGCGCTACAGTGCCAGACAAAATTCCAGGGCTAACTTCCTTTTTATTGCCAATCCAAGTAATCCCTAAAGTGCAGACAAAAAAGACTGCCGCAAAAATAGCAGTTGTGTGGGATAGGAAGTTGGCTGAACCACTGGCGCCAAAGAGACTGCCTGAGGATCCAGAACCAAAAGCAGCGCCCATATCAGCACCCTTACCCTGCTGCAACAACACCAGCAAGATCACAGCCAAAGCAGAAATTACCTGCAAAACGATCAATAAAGTCTTAAACCATTCCATGGCTTATCTCCAAATAAAAAAACTAGGCCTGACAGATGGCCAGAAAATCCTGCGGGCTTAAGGAAGCACCCCCAATCAATCCACCATCAATATCCGGCATTGCAAATAGTTCAACGGCATTGTCAGGTTTAACGCTACCGCCATACAAAATTCCCACATGGGAAGCTACATCCTCATCAAACTCCGCTAACTGCAAGCGGATTGCTCGATGCATATCTTGGGCCATTTGAGCGCTTGCTACCTTGCCAGTGCCAATAGCCCAAATAGGCTCATAAGCAATCAGGCAGTCAGCCAAACGATCTTGCAAAATGGCCACTTGTTTTGAAATTTGACCTCTGACAACCTCAATCTCACGACCAGAATTTCGCTCATCTGCAGACTCACCAACACAGATTACAGGGATCATGCCGTTATCAAGTACCTGAAGGGATTTCTCTGCAACCTGCTCATCAACCTCGTGATGATATTGACGACGTTCAGAATGTCCAACAATCACATAAGCACAATTCAATTCTTTGAGCATGGAGGCTGCAACCTCGCCGGTATAAGCGCCAGCAGTATAAGCAGATACATCCTGAGCGCCTAAGCTTAAAAAAGCTAAAGAGCAATTCTGAATTAACTCACCGCACTGCGATAAGTAAGGAGAAGGAACACACACTGCATACTTGCGCCCAGCAGGCATTCCCTGCTCCATGCCACGGCAAACGATCTTGACCCAGTCTGCATTGCTTGCAAGACTGCCGTTCATTTTCCAGTTGCCGATAACAGTGAGTGGGCGCATTAAATCTAGCTCAATACTTAAACAGTGAGGACAATCTTGCCAACGTGCTCAGAAGACTCCATCAAACGATGGGCATCAGCAGCCTGATCCAAGGTAAATGTTTTATAAATTACTGGCTTCAACTTGCCTGCATCTAGCAAAGGCCAGATACGTGCATGTAACTGCTGAGTAATTTGTTTCTTGAATGACACTGGACGTGGGCGCAAGGTAGAACCAGTAATGGTTAAACGACGACGCAAAATTTGTCCGGTATTTACTTCAGCCTTTGATCCGCCCATGATTGCAATAATCACAATGCGACCATCATCAGCTAAGCAATCAATCTCTTTTTGTACATAAGCACCGGTAACCATGTCGAGAATAACGTTGACACCCTTACCGTCTGTTGCCTTCTTCACTTCTTCTGCAAAATCTTGTGTCTTGTAGTTGATCGCCAGATCAGCACCTAAAGCCACGCATGCAGCGCACTTCTCATCGGTGCCGGCAGTCACGAATACTTTATGGCCCAAAGCCTTGGCAATCAAAATGGCAGTCACACCGATGCCACTTGAACCACCTTGAACTAGCAAGGTTTCGCCTTCAGACAACTCACCACGCATGAAGACGTTACTCCATACGGTATAGAAAGTTTCGGGCAAAGATGCCGCTTCTTGATCAGTAAACCCTTTTGGATAAGGCAGGCATTGTGCAATGGGAGCGGTACACAATTCTGCGTAACCACCGCCTTGCACAAGCGCACAAACCTTATCGCCAACTTTGAGACCAAATAGATTATCGGCGTGAGCTAAGTCGCCGCCGATAATCTCACCCGCTACTTCGAGGCCAGGAATATCCGATGCGCCTGCTGGCACTGGGTAATGGCCTTTACGCTGTAAAACATCCGGACGATTAATCCCAGCAGCAATTACCTTAATCAAAATCTCGCCCGTACCAGCAGCCGGAGCCACTGGATCAGGACGAGTAGCAGCCACCAGCATTTCTGGTGCGCCAAATTCTTTGATTTCCATTACGCGCATATGAACTCCGCTCGGTAACTAAATGGCTTAGTAAATAATTAAGCAGTTTCGCCAGATGCAGGGGCAGCCTCAGTCGCGCCAGCCAAAGGAGCAATCGCGCCACCTTCATCAGCCATTGCAGCTTTAAGAGATAAACGCAAACGACCACGCTCATCAGCAGCCAACAACTTCACGCGTACTACTTGGCCTTCTGCTAAATAGTCCTTAACTTCTTTTACACGCTCATTAGAAATTTCTGAGATGTGTAAGAGACCATCTTTACCAGGAAGAATGTTTACCAAAGCACCGAACTCAAGCAACTTCACAACTGGGCCTTCGTAGATCTTGCCTACTTCAGCTTCAGCAGTAATGCCTTCGATACGCGC
>NZ_NCFJ01000352.1:0-2701 GCF_002281105.1 Polynucleobacter sp. 35-46-11 | reverse complement strand
GCTAAGAAGAAGCCCAGATAATAAATGGTACAAATCTGAGAAATCTTTTCAAATACAGGTGATGGTGGCTCGATACCCAAGTAACCCAAAATTACAAAACTCACAATAAATACACCGTAGATGTACTTATGGAATTGTGGGCGATAGCGAATAGACTTCACTGGTGAGTGATCTAACCATGGCAAGAAGAACAGTATTACTACTGAACCACCCATAATCACCACGCCCCAGAATTTCGCATCGAATGCATAGAAGCCAACAGCCAATACGAGAGCAATTGCAGCACAAGCACCCTTAAGTTTGATGTTGCTCGACTTGAGTGCAAACATTCCCAAAATTACTGCCAAGAAAATCCACAGCGGTAATAAGAAGTTGGTCGTTGTTGCACGCAACATAGAGTAGAACGGTGTGAAATACCAAACCGGTGCAATGTGCGTTGGAGTCTCAAATGGATTTGCAGGGATAAAATTATTTGCCTCAAGGAAATAACCGCCCATCTCCGGCGCAAAGAATACGATGCAAGCAAACACCATGAGGAATCCACCTAAATACATCACATCATGTACGCTGTAATAAGGGTGGAATGGAATGCCGTCAATAGGGCGGCCATTGGTACCCAGGGTATCTTTAATTTCAATACCATCTGGGTTATTTGAGCCAACTTCATGCAAGGCAAGAATATGAGCAGCTACCAATCCAATTAAAACCAGTGGAATTGCGATGACGTGGAATGCGAAGAAGCGATTTAATGTTGCATCGC
Source organism: Polynucleobacter sp. 35-46-11 (assembly GCF_002281105.1). NCBI lineage: Bacteria > Pseudomonadati > Pseudomonadota > Betaproteobacteria > Burkholderiales > Burkholderiaceae > Polynucleobacter > Polynucleobacter sp. 35-46-11. Next base: position 1,941 of record NZ_NCFJ01000352.1, on the reverse strand, counting down.
CAACTACGTAGTCGCCACGCAACCATAAAGAGAGGTCTGGACCGATCAAGGGAATTGCAGAGAACAAGTTAACAATCACTTGAGCGCCCCAGTAGGACATTTGACCCCAAGGGAGCAAGTAGCCGAAGAAGGCCTCTCCCATTAAGCACAAGAAAATCGCGCAACCAAAGATCCAGATAAGCTCACGTGGCTTGCGATATGAGCCGTAGATCAAACCACGGAACATGTGCATGTAGACCACCACAAAGAACATAGAGGCGCCAGTAGAGTGCATGTAACGAATCAACCAACCCCATGGTACTTCACGCATGATGTATTCAACAGATTCAAATGCTTTAGCTGCATCCGGCTTGTAGTTCATTACCAAGAAAATGCCGGTAATAATCTGAATTGCTAAAACAACTATGGCTAATGCGCCAAAGATGTAGAAAAAATTCAGGTTTTTTGGAGCGTAGTATTCGCTCATATGGCGCTTAAACGCTTCTGTTACTGGTAGGCGTGAATCAACCCAAGCCATAAGCTTTTGTGCACCAGAAGCGTCTGCCGGGACTTCTTTTTCGTGAAATGCCATTTATCTCTCCTTAGGCCTTCTTATCTTCGCCAACCAGAATCTTGGTATCGCTCAAGTACATATGTGGCGGCACTTCCATATTGTCTGGGGCTGGTTTATTTTTAAATACACGGCCTGCCATATCGAATGTAGAGCCATGACATGGGCATAGAAAGCCACCAGGCCAAGTATTTGGCAAGGAAGGCTGTGGGCCAGACTCAAATTTCGCTGTAGGGGAGCATCCCAAATGCGTACAGATACCCACAACAACAAGGTACTCAGGCTTAATTGAGCGCCATTGGTTTTGGGCGTAAGGAGGGGTAAATTGGGCTGGATCCCTTAAAGAATCAGGGTCTGCCAACTCCGAGTCAATCTTGGAGAGCTCTGCAACCTGCTCAGGGGTGCGGCGCACGACCCATACAGGCTTGCCGCGCCACTCCACCATTCTCATCTCATCTGGCTGCATACCAGCGATATCGATCTCGACAGCAGCTCCGGCGGCCTTAGCACGCTCAGAAGGCTCAAAACTATCAACAAAAGGGTAAAGGGCTGCGGCTGCACCAACACCGCCAACCGCTGAAGTAGCGATCAACCAATTACGGCGATCCTTGTCCATACAGGGCTTGTCACTCATTTACAAAATTCCTCGGAAGAGCATTTATAGGTGGAAATTGCTTAAAGGTAAGATTTTAAAGTAAAAAGTTGGGTATGCAAGAAAGTTATGGGGTTAATCTTGAGATAATCCCTATCAATTTGATATGAGAGGGATTTATGGCTGTTTTAAAGGAATTTCGGGACTTTGCGGTCAAGGGTAACGTCATTGATTTGGCGGTTGGCGTGATTATCGGCGGGGCATTTGGAAAGATCGTGGATTCCCTAGTAAACGACATCGTGATGCCCGTGATTTCAACTATGCTGGGGGGTCATATTGACTTCACCAACCTCTTTCTTGTTTTGGGCAAAATTCCAGAAGGGGTTCCACGAACTTTTGATGCCCTCAAAAAAGCTGGGGTACCCATTTTTGCTTATGGCAACTTCATAACCATCTCAATTAACTTTATTTTGCTGGCTTTTGTCATCTTTCAGATGGTGAAAGTTGTGAATAGAGTCCGCACCACCGATGTCCCTCCTGCACCTCCAATACCAGAGGATGTAGTCTTGCTGAGAGAAATTCGAGACAGTCTTAAAAGGTAACTTTTTCCTTAGGACAAGGATGCTTCAGCGCATCTGGCTCATTTTTGTACATTCAGTAACGGTCTTATTAGCCACATGGCTGTAGCAAACTTCAAACCTAGAAGTAAAAAAGCTGAGTTCCAGTCGATCCAGTCTTTCATTTTTTCCTTTTTTGAAAAACTCCAAAAGAGGATCCCGGGTCAAATCTAGGGTCAGGT
>NZ_NCFJ01000351.1:0-2713 GCF_002281105.1 Polynucleobacter sp. 35-46-11 | reverse complement strand
TTGGTTCGTAGCCAAGTACTCTATCCAGCTGAGCTACAGCCGCAACAGCCATAATTATGCCATGGAAGAGAAGAACTACATCACACCCGCTGGTCATGAACGCATCAAAAGCGAGCTTTTACAGCTCCTGGACCTTGATCGGCCTGAGGTTGTCAAGGTTGTTCACTGGGCCGCATCCAATGGCGACCGCTCTGAAAATGGCGACTATATCTACGGAAAAAAGCGACTTCGAGAGATAGATCGACGGATTCGCTTCCTGAACCAGCGCCTAGAATTTGCTGTAGTAGTCGATAACCAAGCCCGAAAATCGGGTGACGCAGATGCTGAGCAGGTTTTTTTTGGGGCCACTGTGACTTATGCAAGCCTAGAGGGTGTCGATGCAGGCAAGGAGACGACTATCACTATTGTGGGCGTTGATGAGGTTGATTTAGAGCTTGGTCACGTCAGTTGGGTCTCCCCGATTGCGAAGGCTCTGATCAAAGCACGCGTAGGTGATTGCGTCAAAATTCAGACGCCATCGGGCCCTAGTGAAATTGAAATCCTAGATGTTCAGTACCAATAGTAGGTAAATAAATTAGCTAGCCCGAACTCGAGTCACGCGCATCACATCATGATTGGTGCGCAGGCTACGCATGACCTTGGAAAGGTGTAAACGATCTGATACTTGTATTGTGAATCGAATCGTAACGGCATCTTCTTTATATCGGTCATCCATAGATACGTTCATGATGTTGGAGTCCGCAGCAGTCACACTACTAGCCACTCTAGCCAGAACACCCTTTCCTTGGCGGGTATCGATTGCAAGATCAACCTCAAATTCTCGGTTAACCTCTTTGCCCCACTCGACCTCTACCCACTTGTCGCTATCCTTCGAAAGCATTTTGAGGGCTACTGGACAGTCATTAGTGTGTACCTGTAAACCTTCACCCTTTCCGAGATAGCCAATAATGTTGTCGCCTGGGATCGGATGGCAACAGGTTTGAAAGCTTATCGAATTTCCTTCGCGACCATCGACCAAAATAGCCTGACGCTGATGGTGATGTGAGGCAATTTCCTGATGAGGAGTAACCCAATCTGCCGCGCCCAAGCGCATTTGCTCTGAACCACCCTCGTCATCAATCAAGATCTTCAATCGAATAGCTAACTCTTGCGGGGATCTGCGACCCAAAGCAATGTTGACACAGGCCTCTTCGCGCGTTTTATCACCAGTCCAGTGCAATAACTTTTCCCAGATCTCTGGAGATAAGAGGCCGGCATCCACCCCTTGTTGACGCAAAGCATGCGCCAAGAGGCGCTCGCCCAACTGTAAAGACTCGGCGTAGTGCTTGGTCTTTAGTGAGTGACGAATAGAGGCGCGAGCTTTGCCTGTCCTAACAAATGCCAACCAGCCCGGATTTGGCTGGGAGTTGGCCGATGTCACCACTTCAACAATATCGCTATTCTTTAACTCACTACGTAGCGGTAATTGCATGCCATTAATTTTGACTGCAACACAAGTGTTGCCCACATCACTATGAATTGAATAAGCAAAGTCTAAGGCGGTAGCGCCACGTGGCAAGGCTCTAATCTGACCCTTTGGAGTAAAAACATACACTGCGTCGGGGAACAAATCAATTTTGACGTGTTCTAAGAATTCTTGTGAATCCCCACTACTGTCCTGAATATCAATCAAGGATTGCAGCCATTGATGAGCCCGGTTTTGTACCTCGCTCATATCCGGTCCGCCATCCTTATATGCCCAGTGCGCAGCAACACCAGCCTCAGCGACCGCATGCATATCGCCAGTACGTATCTGAAACTCAACCGGCACACCCGATGGCCCTAAGAGGGTTGTGTGCAAGGACTGATAGCCGTTGAGCTTAGGAATCGCAATGTAGTCCTTAAACTTGCCAGGCATTGGCTTATAGAGAGCATGCAAAATTCCGAGAGCACGATAGCACTCATCAATCGAGTGCACAGTAACCCTAAAGGCATAGACATCGAGCACTTGAGAAAAGCTCAGATGCTTGCTTCGCATTTTGTTGTAAATACTGAAGAGGGTTTTTTCTCGGCCTTGTAGATCAACTTCGAGATTCACTTTTGCAAAAGCCATACGGGCGTTCTGCAAAATCTTTTCTACCATCTCTTTGCGATTGCCACGCGCCCGCTTCACTGCATCTTCGATTACCCTAAAGCGCATAGGCATCGAATAACGGAAACTCAAGTCCTGCAAGTCGCGGTAAATAATATTGAGGCCTAAGCGATGGGCAATCGGAGCATAGATCTCAATGGTCTCGGTAGCTACCCTGCGACGCTTTTCCATCGGTACAGCATCAAGCGTACGCATATTGTGTGTGCGATCAGCTAGCTTGACCAGAATGACTCGCACATCACGGGCCATTGCCATAAACATCTTGCGAAAGCTTTCTGCTTGCGCTTCAGCATGACTTTGGAACTCCAATTTATCCAGCTTGGTCAAACCTTCGACAAGCTCGGCTACTTTGCTGCCAAACTTTCCAACTAGATCAGCTTGAGTACATCCCGTATCTTCAATTACATCATGCAGCAAAGCCGCCATGATGGAGGAAGCATCTAAATGCCAGGTGGCACACAATTCAGCAACGGATACAGGATGGGTAATGTAAGGTTCGCCACTGTGACGATACTGCCCGAGATGAGCCGCATCTGCAAAATGAAATGCTTGCTTAATGAGCGTAACCTCTTCAGGCTTGAG
>NZ_NCFJ01000350.1:0-2717 GCF_002281105.1 Polynucleobacter sp. 35-46-11 | reverse complement strand
ATTAATGGCTTCATGATTCAGGGTGGAGGCTTTACTCCAGACTTGGTTCAAAAACCCACTAATGCACCAGTAGTATCTGAAGCTCAAAATGGTTTGAAGAATCAAACATACACCATTGCCATGGCCCGTACTTCCGATCCAGACTCGGCTACTGCACAGTTTTTTATCAACGTCAAAGATAATGAGGGGCTAAATTACCCCAACGCCATGGGCAATGGGTATACCGTGTTTGGCAAAGTCATTTCTGGAACGCAGACAATTGATGACATTCGTAAAGTCGCAACCATGGTTGCAACTGCCCCAAAAATGGGTCGTATGGCCGATGTTCCAAGCAAAACAGTCACCATTGAATCAGCAACCGTTCTGAAGTAACTACATTACTTCGAGTTAATAAAACGATGATTCTGCTCGATGATGCTCAGAGCACATTATTAAAGCCGACAAGCCGGCTTTATCATCAGCCACTTCGTAGCTGGAGCATCACAGCAGCTTCCAGTAATACAAGGACTCAAAGCTTAGTTGAACAATGCCTCACAGAGCTCCAAGAGGCGCTTCATCAAGGTCAATATGTAGTCGCTGCTTTTGCCTATGAGTTGGGCCGCTATATTCACCGACTGCCTGGTAGACTAGATCTTGAGAGTCAGACACCTACACACCCCATCATTGCAGCATGGTCGTTTGATTCTTATGAAACCTTCAGCAAAGAGCAGGTAGATGCTTATCTAAGCAATCAACTTGCCAAGTTTAGTCAGCATCAGAGCGTATCGGGTGTTGCTAATCTTCGCTATTCGCTAGATGAAACGCAATTTTCTCAGGATATGAAGACCATTCATGAATATATTAAGAATGGAGATTGCTACCAGATTAATCATACCTATCGAATTACTGGTGATTGCTATGGTGAAGCACTAGCGCTGTATAGCCGCTTAAGAGAACGTCAGCCCGGAAGATTTGGGGCCTATATTGAAGATGGTGAGAACTGCATCCTCTCCCAATCTCCAGAATTATTTATTCAGCGCCAAGGAGATACCTTAACGGCTATGCCAATGAAAGGTACTGCCAATGCCCTAATTGAGTCTGCGGATCAGCTTTGCCAAGATATTAAAAATCAAGCTGAAAACGTGATGATTGTGGATTTGTTGCGTAATGATTTAAGCAGAATTGCTCTACCAGGAACAGTGACTGTTCCCCATCTCTTTCAAGTTGCAAGGCATGGTGACGTACTACAAATGACTTCAACCGTAAGAGCACAAGCAAAGCCGCATATTCAATTGCTCGATATCCTCAATGCCGTTTTTCCCTGTGGGTCAGTAACAGGGGCACCCAAGAAGCGCAGCATGGAAATTATTCAAGAGCTAGAGCCATTTGATCGCGGTTACTACTGTGGCGCTTTGGGCTGGTTAGATCCTAGCGGAGACTTTGCCCTCAGTGTACCCATTCGCACTGTAGAAATTCACCGTGATGCCCAGACACAGGCATCTCGATTTACCCTTGGGATAGGTGCCGGCATTACGATAGATTCACAAGCGCCACAAGAATGGGAAGAATGCCAAATCAAAGCCAAGTTTTTGTGCAAGCTCCCTAGTGAGGTAGGCTTGTTTGAAACTATTTTGGTTGTCAATGGTAAGGCCTCGCACCTTGAGCGCCACCTAGATCGACTTCAGCATTCTGCACTAGCCCTTGGAATTCCTTTATCAAGAGCGCATGCCAATCAACTGATTGAAGAGGCTTGCAGCACATGTGATCAGTCTACTCAATACCGCTTACGACTTGATCTACACATTGGAGGCAATTTAAGTCACCAAATCACACCCCTTCCCAACATGAATGAGCAGGTCAAGGTTTTTTGGGCAAGTGATATTCTTCCCAATCCGAATGATGCAATCATGCACTCTGGCAATGTATTACTACAACATAAAGTCAGTAGTAGAGATGCTTATGACTTGGCTTGGCAAAAAGCACAGGTCCTAGGTGGATTTGATGCCTTATTTATGAATGAACAGGGATTTGTGACCGAGGGTGGTCGTAGTAGTATTTTTATTCAAGCTGGCGATGACAATGCATGGCTTACTCCTCCAGTAAATGCTGGAGTCTTACCAGGCATCATGCGCTCCATTATTTTGGATGATCCGACATGGAATGCCCATGAAGCCAACCTGACTATTGAAGATGTAAAAACCGCTAAGGCTATCATGCTGACTAATGCATTACGTGGGATCATCCCAGCCCATCTATAGAAAGTCAGCATGAAGTTTTGCTCTCACTGCGCCTCGCCTATCACTATCAAAATTCCAGCAGATGATTCCCGCGAGCGTCACGTCTGCGAGTCCTGTGGCACGATCCATTACTTTAATCCACGTAATGTGGTTGGCAGCATTCCGGTTTATGGCGAGCAAGTCCTTCTTTGTAAACGTGCGATTCAACCACGTCATGGCTACTGGACCCTACCCGCAGGCTTTATGGAGCTTGGTGAGAGCACTAGCGCTGGGGCTGCACGCGAGACCGAAGAAGAAGCTGGCGCAATAGTGAGAATAGGACCACTCTATTCATTGCTCAATGTGCCTCATGCAGAACAAGTACATCTCTTTTATTTGGCTCATATGGAGACACCTCACTTTTGCGCAGGAGAGGAAAGTCTTGAGGTGGCACTGTTTTATGAACATGAAATTCCCTGGCAAGACATTGCCTTCCCGACAGTAAAACAAACTCTTGAATGG
>NZ_NCFJ01000349.1:0-2719 GCF_002281105.1 Polynucleobacter sp. 35-46-11 | reverse complement strand
CTCTAAACAACTTGGGCAAATAATCACCTTAGCGCCACCAGCAATTGCCTTTAACAGAGCCAGCTCTTCATTTGATTTATGACCATTAGATGCAAGCCCAAGAGACACCGCTTTATCATTCAGGTAAATAACAATCGGATAACCTTTTTCCGCATATTGCCGACCAGCATCCAAAGCCATTAAAACCTTGGCTGGATCATTGGTAGCAAGATTAATATAAATAGACTCTTTAGCAGCAAAAACAGATAAAGGCATAGTGATGGTCGCCAGCATAGCCAAAATTCTTAAAGCTCTAGAGATCATCGCTTGCCTTTTCCTTGCTTCAATTAAAACTTCATGTTTGCTGAAACGTAGAAAGTTCTACCCATTCCTGCAACTGCAGTACCCCACGGAGATCCTCCGGTATTGTTCATGGTCATTGTTGGGCCTTGACCTAAATAGGCACCTCCTTGTGGCAAAGCATACAACTTGTTAAGCAAGTTCTCGATGCCAAAATTCACTAGATATTTTTTATCGTCATATGAAGATCGCAGGTTAAATAATGAATATCCACCGGTAGCAATCTCATTTCTAACTGAGTTCAAATTCGTTTTAGCAGCAACAAATTGTCCCTGGATTGTATTTGTCCAATTAGCGCCCAAGAACTGAACTAAGCCAACCGTACCATTGAGCGGCATGATGTTATATAGATTGGTTCCAGCCGTTACGTTTTGACCACGCGTATACGAGCCTTGTGCGTTCAACTGAAATTTTCCAAACTGAGCATGCTTACCGAGAGCTGTAAAACCAGATAAATCAATTCCATAAAGTTGCGCATCTTGATTGACGTACTTAAGGACATTAAATTGATTAGCGGTACAGCTTGAATTACATGTAGCATCTATATAGTTACTTACATAGGTGTAATACGGGTTCGTCTTGAATCCCCATAGCTCTTTATTTACATCATGCCAGTCACTTGCAAAGCTAAACGTGTTGGCTACCTCTGGCGCTAACGTTACTTGACCAACATAACCATTGCCGTCACCTACGAAGTTATTCATAATTGCAGCCATGCTATTGGAGGACCAGGTATAGCGTTCGTATAGATTGGGGGATCTCGTTTTGCGTGAATACCCCGCCTCATAGTTTTGACTCTGATCAGGCTTATACCTAGATAAAGCCGTTAAATCCCAGTTGTAGTCGGTTTGTTGGTGTTGCTTAGCATTAAAGGCATTTGCATCTGCCCCATACATCATGGCGCTCGTACTATAGCCCTGAACATTTCCGGCATTAGAGGCGACCTGCTCAATGCGTACGCCAGCAAGACCCATCCACTCTTTTGCCCACTGTTGCTCTAGCTCACCAAAAACCCCTAGCCTATCCCTGGTTCCATTATTAATATTCTGAAATGTATTTGGTGACATCATCATGGTGCCCGCTACAGGAGGCCACCAATCATTCAATTTGTAAGTTTGGAATAAGCCCCCAACTCTAGCTAACTGGGTTTCTGAGAGTGGGATAGTTCCTTTGACATCTACTCCATTGGTAGAACTTGCAGTCAGCATTGGCATAGCAGTCTGTGGCGTCAAGTTTGTGGCAGTGGTTGTTCTCGCCCCTTGGTTGTCATCCATTTGGTGATTCACCATTTGGTTGTAGGCCTGAGCCTCCAACTTACCCCAATCGTATTGACCGGTGTACTTCAAATTAAATTGCGTTCCGATATTTTTAGTCATATCCATACGCTGGTTTGAATAGCCCTCAAATGGAATAAATTGATAGCTGGTTTTAAATTCAACCAAATGGTTATCTTTTTGCCATGCTAAATTGAGCTGTTGGTTGGTGGCAATATATCTTGATGCACCAACAACGTTTCCATTGAGTCCATTGCCGGCAGGCTTAAAGTTTCCGCCAGCAGTGTAGTTATTTGCTTTTGCTGAATCTACTGTGTAGGTAGCGCTAAATTCGTCACCAGCCGCTGTAAGGTTGATGTTGCCAGCTATGGCTTGCGCATTACTACTGTAAGAAGCACCCACCTCACCCTGCTGTAGCGTTTCACCCTTATTGGCAAATACTGGGGGCAAAGATTGAACAGAAACTACCCCACCTAAGCTATCACCACCAGCACTTACTGGCGAAAGGCCAGTAATCACTTTTACACTACCCACATTAGATGGGCTGATATATGAGAGTGGTGAGTTCATATGATTTGGACAGGATGACAAGAGTGGCATGCCATCCACGCTTACTGCAACTCGATCATCCGCCAAACCATGGATTGCTGGCAAGCCAGATACACCACCACCGGTATACATGCTCACACCAGGAATATTCAATAACATCGCTGCAGTATTGGGGGTGTTAACACGCGACTGATTCAACTCTTTACCAGTAAGAATAGTTTGAGTAAGTGGCACCTCCTGAATACCTGTTACTGTTAACGAATCAATACTAGGACCAACTTGTGAATATGCGCCCGAACACATTAGAGAGGCCACCAAGGCCATAGGTGTAACTTTTACTAATTTCATTTTCATCACCAAAACAATGACCAGGGTGGTCAATTACAAAACCCAAAAATGGGAAGAATGTAGTGTTAGGCGATTGCTGGAGGCGCTGCTGAGGGAGGTGTTACCCAAACAGCGAGTGGCTTGGGTGATTGATAGAAAAGCTGTGGCAGCAAAGCAAGTGTTTGCGGTGCCTGAAAAGTGAGATTAGTGTTAAATGCTGGCGTGATAGC
>NZ_NCFJ01000348.1:0-2726 GCF_002281105.1 Polynucleobacter sp. 35-46-11 | reverse complement strand
GTCTCTGGAAGGTGTCGCTCAACAGCAAGGTTTTTTAAGACTTCAGCTGTTGATGTAATACGCAAACGCTCCGCCATGAGGTCTAACTTCATGTTGGCAATTTTTTGATTAATCACTTCTTCAAGCTGATGCGTTTTTTGAAGGCTTGCGACCACTACCGGTTCAATGGGTTCAGGACCAATTCCATTGGTCTTGACGTCCTCAACGACCCTGCCGTAAAAATCTTTGATAAAAAAATATAGCAACACAATGAACATCAGCGCACTGATGATCATGATGAGTTTTCCGGTGGTGAAGTTGGCAAATAGGCTCATAGTCAATTCATTCGGATATTTGATAATCACATGGAGCGAAATTATTCATGCCACGATGCCCCTAGATACCATCGATTAAGGCGACCTTGAACTCTAGCATTCTCGATAGCGCTGCGCGTACTTTCAAACTCTTTTAGAACCATCCTATTAGGTTCATATAGTTCGCAGCCCGCACGAATGCGATCCATTGCCGCTCCCGGACGAACGTTCTTAATTACAAGATCAATCGTAGTAGAGCGTGATTTCAAGCGCTCAAAATAGCCAGAATGCCAATACCGGCCAACCTCTACTTCAGTTGCACCCAAACGAATATCTAACAACATTCCATGATCAGAAATATCAATTACCTTCGTTAGTAATTCCTGGCCCGCACCCAAGCAAAGGACAAAGCTCAAGTCCTCATCACCGGGACCTAAGGTACGGAATTCTTTTCTACGCTGAATCAAAATTAAATCGGCCGGCAAGGGGCATGTGAGATTGCCGTCTTCAGTTAACTTGAGATTGTTCGCTAAAAATTGCATCTTGCCAGTGTCGCCACACAGCACAACCAGTCTTTGACCGCCGACTAAACCAGTCAGACCACCTTCAGGCTTGATTAGAGGCTTCATCACCAATAAGCCTTGCGCAATATCCAACAACGATACAGGCAATTCTCTTGCTGATCCATCAAGTGTAAATAAACCAGCAAGCGGCTTTTTGTGAAGCTCGCGCTCGATTGTTTTTGCAATCGCACGAGGCTCTACATGAAACTTAGGTTCAATGCTTTTCAGCGCTTCAGGAGGGAATATATTAAATTTCATGAGATTGAATTAAGGCGCACAAACTTGACTCTGCACAATTGCTAAAGGACTTTCCTCGGGAACTGGCTCATCATTTAACTCGAAACCAGAACCGGTTTGCAGCATTGGCTTGCCCCCTGCCATAGGCTCTGCATAATTGACGGTTGCTAAAGTGGAGTAGGTATTACGCGCGCAGTTAAAAAGAATATTGCGACGAACTGACGCTACTCGAGACTGTCCATCACTCGATTTTCGATTTGTAATGATCCAAACCTTTTTCCAGTCAGGCGGCAATAACTTGATAGAACTTTTGTAGTAAGCAATGGTGTAGTGCTTACCGTCAAGCACCGTAACCAAATCGTCGTTTGCCTGCGCATACGCCAAGCTCACCCCAAAAAAACTGGAGAGAACTAATACAACGAGATTGATCGAAAAAGGCTTGCCCATGGTGAAAACCATCTAAATTGGCAATTATACGGATATCTAGGGGGTAAAAGCACCCCAACTTAGAACAAGTTGTAGTGATCAGTTATTGGGCAAGGCCAACTCTGTCAATACTAAAACCCTAATTAGGATTGAGGGGTCTCCAGACCACCCTCTTCAGCCGGCAAAGGGATAGACTCCCCATCAATGACATGCTTTACCCAGTAGCGTGCAGCAGCGATATTGGTCGTATAAAACGCAATTTTGCTACTCTTTTCAATCGTATAGAAACGCTCGCCACGAATGCGATGCTCGGTAATGACTGGATTTTCCATAATGTGAAATGTCTCTTTTATTCTCTGGTGATTTTAATACGGCTAAATAGACTGCTTCGATTAGACAATTTTTATCCCATCAATTGGAATCTAGCAAGATATAACGCTTAAGCCTTTAATTTGTATAGGTATTTACACAAAATTTATGGTTAGAATGGTGTTATGCACTCGGAACTGTATTCACTGCAATTGAGGATTGGCACCGCCCAATCCCAGGGCGCGCCCGGATCACCTCACCTACTGGACTTCGGTAGGTAGCAATATGGCCATCTCACTGAATAACCGCCTGAGTACTCAGGTAAGCCTTACCCCGCAACTACAGCAGGCCATCAAACTACTTCAGCTGTCCAATAATGAGCTGGAGCAAGAATTAGCCAAGGCCGCAGAAGACAATCCGCTCCTAGAATTTGAGCCCAACCCTGAAATTGAGTCCAATCTCAGTCAATCAAACGAACGAATCGAAACTCCACAGAACAATTGGTCCAATACCAGCCAGTCAAGCCAAGATGATGAAGACTGGGTAGAGCGCTATGAAAGAGTTGCCCATCAACAAACCCTGCTTGAACACTTAGAAGAGCAAATTCATTTACTTCATACCCCCCCTCAAGAACAGTCGATTCTGACGTACTTAGCTGGATGCCTTGATGAGAGGGGTTATTTGATAGACGATATAGAGACCATTAATACAGAGATTGGAGCTCTACTCCAAGATCAAGACCTGAACTCTGCCGAACTTTTAGAGCATGGACTAAGTCAACTCAAGCTCCTTGACCCCCCAGGAGTTGGTGCGCGCAATCTTGCAGAGTGCCTTTCTTTACAAATTGATCGCATTCTAGATGAGCAACAAGGCAATGCAGATGACTGGCAACTTGCCA
>NZ_NCFJ01000347.1:0-2728 GCF_002281105.1 Polynucleobacter sp. 35-46-11 | reverse complement strand
GATATCGGTAATCTCGAGTTCGCCACGTGCACTAGGTTTAATAGAAGAGGCGATATCACAGACTTGATTGTCATAAAAATAGAGTCCTGTAACCGCATAACTACTTCTTGGCTGAAGCGGCTTTTCTTCAATCGAGAGTGCTTTGTAGTCCTTATCAAATTCCACCACGCCATATCGCTCTGGATCATTTACATGGTAGGCAAAAACAGTCGCACCACAAGTACGTGCATGAGCGCTATCAAGCTGATCAACCAACTCATGACCATAAAAAATATTGTCACCAAGAACTAAAGCGCTTGGGTTATTGCCAACGAAGTTTTTACCTAAAGTGAATGCTTGCGCCAAGCCATCCGGAGAAGGTTGAACGCAATACTCAATATTGAGACCCCACTGAGAACCATCACCTAATAACTCGGCAAAGCGTGGAGTGTCATGTGGCGTGGAAATCAAAAGGATGTCACGAATACCTGCAAGCATTAAGGTTGTTAATGGGTAATAAACCATTGGTTTGTCATATACGGGCATAAGCTGCTTAGAAACAGCCTGAGTAACAGGGTACAAACGGGTACCTGACCCCCCTGCCAAAATAATTCCTTTGCGATTAGTCGCCATTGCAATCCCAATATATTTAAATCAATTTATCGCGAGCCAGCTTCAATACATACTCACGCGCCATAGCTTCCCATGCCGGAAACTCGAAAGCATCACTGACATGATTATAAGAGTTGGAAGTATCAATAGGCGTTTTAGCCAAAGCAAGTCGTAATTTATCAGTAGACATCCTTGAATTCATGGGTCTTGGGGTCGGCAAGGGGTATTCCATCGCAAGAATAGGTTTAATGGCGCTTGGATTGACCTTGAGGGTTACACCAGCATCGAGTGCTGACTGCACAACTAAACATGCCAAGCCATACCAAGTGGTCTCTCCTGCAGGAACGGCATGATAGATGCCCGACGAGAATTTTCTTAAGAAAAATTGCTCATCCATAGCTAAATTTAAACTCACTTTTGCCAACCACTGAGCACTTGTCGGCACACCAAATTGGTCATGAATAATCTTTAACTCTTCACGCTCTTTAGCCAAACGCAAAATCGTGCGAATGAAATTACCACCCTCACCATACACCCAGCTAGTTCTAAAAATTGCGTATTGGCCATTGCCTTTAACAGTAGCAAAAACTTGGGCTATTACCTCTTCACCTGCAGCCTTACTTTTGCCGTAAACCCCCAAGGGATTGCGTATATCGTCCTCTAAATAGTAGCCGTATTTCTCACCATCAAAGACATAATCAGTCGAGTAGTGCAATAGGGTGGCGCCATGTTCTGCAGCATATTGAGCCATGATCTCCGGGGCTCTCGCATTGATCGCAAAAGCCAAATCGGATTCCATCTCCGCCTTATCAACAGCCGTATAAGCAGCAGCATTAATAATGAGCTGAGGCTGAAATTGATCAAGCAATCGACTTAACTTCTCTGCATCAGCAAGATCGCAATTAAAACGTTCGATGTATTGAATCACTGGCATCACTGGCATCGCTGGCAAAGCCGCAGAAAAGAGATCGAATGTCTCTTGAAAGGCTTTTCCCAATTGGCCATCCTTGCCAAATACGAGGATCTTCATTTGCTCTTTAGTTGTAGTGCTTAGAAAGCCAGTCACGATAAGAGCCACTGACTACACCCTCAATCCAAACAGGATTATCCAAATACCATTGCACAGTTTTACGAATTCCAGTATCGAAAGTTTCAGCTGGACGCCAACCCAGATCTCGCTCTACCTTGCTAGCATCAATCGCATAACGTCGGTCATGTCCCGGACGATCTTTAACGAAAGTGATTTGATCCGCATAGGATTTACCATCGCCACGTGGCTTGAGCTCATCCAAAATACTGCAAATAGTTTTGACTACATCGATATTAGCCTTTTCATTCCAGCCGCCAATGTTGTAAGTCTCGCCTAATTTTCCATTAGCTAGCACCTCACGAATTGCCGAGCAATGATCGCCAACATATAACCAATCCCGAATTTGCTGCCCATCACCATAGATTGGCAAAGGCTTGCTGTTAAATGCATTCAGAATGACTAATGGAATCAACTTCTCTGGGAAGTGATAAGGGCCATAGTTATTAGAGCAGTTGGTAGTTAGGACTGGGAATCCATAGGTATGAAACCAGGCGCGCACCAAATGATCGGATGCCGCTTTAGAGGCAGAGTATGGGCTATTAGGCTCATAAGGATTGGTTTCGGTAAACGCAGGGTCACTAGCCGAGAGAGATCCATACACCTCATCAGTAGAGACATGATGAAAGCGGAATGCCTTCTTGCTGGAGTCATCCAGGCTATTCCAGTACTCACGCGCAGATTCCAATAGATTGAAGGTGCCCACAATATTGGTAGTAACAAACTCAGCCGGTCCATGAATCGAGCGATCCACATGGCTCTCAGCAGCAAAATTGATAATGGCACGTGGCTGATGTTCATTTAATAACTTGCTAACTAAATCTTTATCACCAATGTCGCCATGAACAAAAATATGACGAGGATCACTTTTGAGGGATTCAAGAGTAGCGAGATTTCCAGCATAGGTTAGTTTATCTAGATTAACGATGCCTTCAGCATTTGGATTGCTAAGCCAATCTAGAACAAAATTACCGCCAATAAAACCCGCACCACCAGTTACTAGAATCATGATTTCACCAAAAATATCAATGGGTGGATTTTATTAGACAT
>NZ_NCFJ01000346.1:0-2739 GCF_002281105.1 Polynucleobacter sp. 35-46-11 | reverse complement strand
GTGTCTGCCCTCACAGGTGCACCGTTGAAGGCGCCTACTTTCCCAGCCGTTGCCGCGACTAACGCGGACAAAGTTGCTGTGAACATCAGCGCTCCCGATCTCAATGACGACATCAGGGGGTTCAACAGGGTGACGACTATTGTGATGACTGGCTTCCCAGGGCTGGAGGTCAATACGGTCCTTGATTTCGGGGTCAACGCCAGAAGCGAGTAAATTAAGAGTTGGCAGATCGTCACAAAAAATACGCACGTCTTGGCCGTGAAGACTTGTTAAGCTTCTTGCGAGACGCCAGCAAACACCAGCATCACCATAGTTGTCTACGATTTGACAGAAAATATCCCAACGCATGAGCAATTCGCTTTTTGAAACCCTTCAGCAGGATGTTAAACGGCTACCCGGATTGCCGGGGGTGTATCGCTTTTTTGATGAGGCGGGACATATTCTGTATGTCGGAAAAGCGCGCAACCTCAAAAAGCGTGTATCTAGTTACTTCCAGCGCACTCAACTTTCACCACGCATAGAGCTGATGGTTGGGAAAATTGCCCGCTACGAAACTACAGTAACACGCTCAGAAACCGAAGCCCTCATTCTAGAGAACAACCTGATTAAGGAGCTCGCTCCTCCATTCAATATTCTCTTCCGAGATGATAAGTCCTATCCCTATGTGATGTTGACTGGGCACCAGTTTCCACGTTTAGCCTCCTATCGCGGTAAAACGGATAAGCGGAATCACTATTTCGGACCATTCCCTAATTCATGGGCTGTGCGCAACAGCGTACAGATATTGCAGAAAGTATTTCGTCTAAGGACTTGTGAAGACTCTGTATTTAAAAACCGTAGTCGCCCTTGTTTACTGCATCAAATTCATCGCTGTAGCGCACCTTGTGTAGGTCGGCTTAATGTTGAGCAATATGGGCAGGACGTAGCTCAGGCAACCCGTTTTTTAGAGGGCGATCATAGTCGCGTACTTTCTGAGTTGGAAAAGAAAATGCATGCGTATAGCGATGCCATGGAATTTGAAATGGCCGCTGTGCTAAGGGATCGTATTGCAGATCTGTCCAGCGTCTTACAACAACAATCTATGGATACCGTTGCTGATGGCGAGGGTGATGTGGATGTGATTGCTGTTGCTCAAATGGAAGGGGTGGTCTGTGTCAATTTAGCAATGATTCGGGGTGGGCGCCATTTAGGTGATCGCGCCTACTTTCCTAAGGGCTTACGTTCAACGTCTGGAGAGTTGCCACCACCAGCTGAAATTCTCGAGGCCTTTATTGCGCAACATTATCTGGAAGAGAAGTCGGGTGATGGAGAAGCGACAACTAATTTAATTCCGCCCGTACTGATTCTGAATCATCCCTTGAGAAAGTTGCTTGATGATATTGCGGCTCCGGAAGAGAGTGCTGAAGATGTTTCCGAGCAAACGGCTCCGGAAGGTTTGCACGATTTACTCAATGCACAAGCTGGTAAGCGAATTACCCTCCTTCACCAACCGCAAGGACAGAGACGGCATTGGCTAGCTATGGCGGAAGGCAATGCCAAGATTGCGATAGCAAAGCGTTTGGTAGAGACGGGCGGTCAACTGGCAAGAGCACGAGCATTGGCTGATGTATTGGCATTGGAATTAGAAAGTCTTGAGCAACTTCGCATTGAGTGTTTTGATATTAGCCACACTTCTGGTGAGGCTACGCAAGCTTCTTGTGTCGTGTATTCCAAAAATGCAATGCAGCCTAGTGAATACCGCCGCTTTAATATCAATGACATTACTCCGGGTGATGACTATGCAGCGATGCGCCAAGTCTTGCAACGCCGTTATGCGAACTTCCAAGAGCTCCCTGTTGAGAAAATGCCGCAAGTCATTTTGATTGACGGTGGTAAGGGGCAAGTTGAGATGGCAAGGCAAGTTCTCTCTGAATTCGGCATGGATATTGGATTGATTGTTGGTGTCGCTAAAGGTGAGGGGCGTAAGGTGGGTCTTGAGACTCTGATCTTTGCAGATGGACGTAAGTCGCTCGAACTTGGTATTGATAGCGCAGCCTTATTGTTGGTAGCGCAAATCCGGGATGAGGCGCATCGCTTTGCGATTACGGGTATGCGTGCAAAACGGGCGAAAGCCAGAACGGTTTCTCAGCTAGAAGAGATTGAAGGAATTGGCGCAAAACGCCGTCAAAAATTACTGGCTCGATTCGGTGGACTACGCGGCGTCTCAAACGCCTCTATTGAAGAGCTTTCCAGTGTTGAGGGAATATCTACAGCATTGGCTGAGCAAATTTACAGGCAGCTCCATTGATTGCCCAGCGCATCCACATTGGTTTATGCTTGAGTCATGCCATTTAATCTGCCTATTGCTCTGACCTGGTTGCGCGTAGCCGCAATTCCACTTGTGGTTGCAGTGTTTTATTTGCCCAGTAACTGGCTTACTCCCTTTGAGCAGAATCTGACTGCCACCATTATTTTTGTGTTTGCGGCAGTGACTGATTGGCTAGACGGTTTCTTGGCTCGCAAAATGAAACAAGAGTCGGCATTTGGTCAATTCTTAGACCCGGTAGCAGATAAATTAATTGTTGCCGCCTCATTACTCGTTTTGCTGAATATGGATCGCGTCCAAGTTTGGGTAGCATTAATCATTATTGGTCGCGAAATTACTATCTCTGCACTTAGAGAGTGGATGGCACTTCTGGGTGCTGGAAAAAGTGTTGCTGTTCACATGGTCGGCAAGTTAAAAACAACAGCTCAACTTGT
>NZ_NCFJ01000345.1:0-2744 GCF_002281105.1 Polynucleobacter sp. 35-46-11 | reverse complement strand
TGCTGCGGCCCAAGATCCCAAAATGACTATTTAGAGATTGCCAAGCTCTTTCATACGGTGATTTTGTCCGGGGTGCCTTATATGCCACCCAGAATGACAAATGAAGCCCGCCGCTTTATTTGGCTGATTGACGTCCTGTATGACCATAAAATCAAGCTAATCATCTCCGCAGAGGTCCCAGCGGTGGATTTATACACTGAGGGGCAAATTACCAGCGAGTTCTCAAGGACGGTTTCTCGTTTAATTGAGATGCAGTCCCGTGACTACCTGGATGCGCCTCGCCGGGTAATTGACACCAGCTTGACCTAAAATAGGGTCATGACCAGTAATTCCAGCCTCAACGCAGACTTACACTGCCATTCCGTTGTTTCTGATGGAACCCTAACTCCAGAGCAGTTGGCTGAACGCGCCTATGCCAATGGCGTGCGTTTATGGGCTTTAACCGATCATGATGAATTAGGTGGGCAGGTAAGAGCTCAGGACGCTGCAAGCGCGCTGGGCATGGATTACCTTTCTGGGGTCGAAATTTCAGTGACCTGGATGGGGCAGACTATTCATATTGTTGGTTTGGGCATTGATGCTGCTCATGCAGGAATTTTGGAGGGCTTGCGTCTGACTCGCGAAGGACGCGGTAACCGCGCTAAGCAGATGGCAGAACAATTATTAAAGGCAGGCATACCAGGCGCCTATGAAGGCGCACTGCATTTTGCAGGCAATCATGAGCTTATTTCTCGTACGCATTTCGCACGGTTTTTGGTTGAGCAGGGCGTATGTCGCGATACCGATCAAGTCTTTAAAAACTATTTAGTAGAAGACAAGCCAGGTTATGTGCCACACCTTTGGGCAACTTTGGATAATGCGGTTGCTTGGATTAAAGCTGCCGGTGGTGCCGCGGTGATTGCCCACCCTGGTCGTTATAAGTTGAGCTCCATGCAGATGGATGAGCTCTATAAGCACTTTAAAGAAATCGGCGGTATGGCAATTGAGGTGATTACGGGTAGCCATAGCCCGAATCAATATCAAACTTATGGCAAGATTGCCCAGCACTATGGATTTTTAGCTTCTCGTGGGTCAGATTTTCATGATCCAGAAGAGAGTTATATTGATCTCGGTACCTTGCCACATTTGCCTGATCATTTAACTCCTGTGTGGTCGCTTTTCCACTAACCGCTTTCTCCTATTTGCTTAACTAGTTTTAATTACCTATAAGAATAAAGATCAAGATGTTTGCAGAACGTGTTCTATCTGGCATGCGACCTACTGGTAGCTTGCACCTCGGCCACTACCATGGTGTTTTAAAGAATTGGGTTCGCTTGCAGTCTGAGTATCCCTGCTACTTTTTTGTAGCAGATTGGCATGCCTTAACTACTCACTATGAAACCCCGGATGTGATTGAGCAATCCGTATGGGATATGGTGATTGACTGGTTGGCCTGTGGCGTTGATCCAAACCAAGCTACTTTATTTATTCAGAGCAAAGTCCCTGAGCATGCAGAGCTATTCTTATTGCTGTCCATGGGTACACCTCTGGGCTGGTTAGAGCGCGTGCCAACCTATAAAGATCAAATCGAGAAGCTTAAAGAAAAAGATTTGCAGACCTATGGTTTTTTGGGTTACCCCTTGTTACAGGCTGCTGATATTTTGATGTATCGCGCGCAGTTTGTTCCAGTAGGCGAAGACCAGGTGCCACACGTAGAGATGACGCGCGAAGTGGCGCGCCGCTTTAACTATCTTTATGGTCGCGAGCCTGGTTTTGAAGAGAAGGCACTAGAGGCAGTTAAAAAATTAGGTAGTAAACGTGCCAAGATGTATGCCGAGTTGCGCGTGGCTTTTCAGGAGCGGGGCGATGATGAGGCGCTAGAAGAGGCCAAAGCTTTGTTACAAGAAGCGCAAAGTCTTTCTATGGCTGATCGTGAGAGATTGTTTGGCTTCTTAGAAGGTGCTCGCAAAATTATTCTGCCTGAACCACAAGCTTTGCTGACAACGGCATCACGCATGCCTGGTATTGATGGTCAAAAAATGTCCAAATCGTATGGCAATACGATTAGCATTCGTGAAAAACCTGAAGAGGTGATTCGTTCGATCCGTACGATGCCAACCGATCCAGCGCGAGTGCGGAGAACTGATCCGGGTGATCCTGCGCGTTGCCCAGTGTGGCAGTTGCATACCGTCTATTCCAATGATGAAACCAAGACTTGGGTTCAAAAAGAATGTCAGTCTGCAGGCATCGGCTGTTTGGAGTGCAAGCAACCCGTAATTGATGCAATTCTTGCTGAGCAGCAACCCATGTTTGAGCGTGCCCAGAAGTACTTGGATGATCCAAGCTTATTGCGTTCGATTATTGCAGATGGTTCGGACAAGGCTCGCAAGGTGGCCCAAGAAACGATGCGCGAGGTTCGTGAAGCTATGGGCTTGGCGTACGACTAAGGCATCCCTTTGATTTCAGGCCATGATTCCATTGCAGTTGCCTCTCCCTGGGTAAGGCGTTTTGCACCAGCGATTCCGAAGGATGGCAGGGTCTTAGATCTTGCCTGTGGCGCAGGTAGACATACTGCTTTATTGGCTTCTTTGGGCCATCAGATTCTTGCTGTTGACCAAGATATTTCCATGGTGGAGTCGCTTAAAAGTAACTCCATCCAAATTCAAGCGCTAGATCTTGAGGGTTCGGACTGGCCTTTGTTAAATCAACACTTCTCAGGCATTGTGGTGACTAATTATCTATATCGCCCATTTTTGGATGAATTG
>NZ_NCFJ01000044.1:0-15665 GCF_002281105.1 Polynucleobacter sp. 35-46-11 | reverse complement strand
ATTAATCTAAAATAAATTGCAATGGACTACTCAACCCTGATCAGCCCCTCGCTAGGTATCCTAGTTGGCATCCTCATGGGCCTTACTGGCGCAGGTGGCGGGATTTTGTCTGTGCCGCTCTTAGTCTTCTTTTTGGGACTGCCCATTGCAGAGGCAGCACCAATTGCACTATGTGCAGTCGCCCTTGCTTCTAGCGTTGGCGCTATTCTGGGCCTCAATAACAAGATCTTGCGCTATAAAGCAGCGATTTTCATGGCGATCTTTGGCTTAATCCTCTCTCCTGTAGGGCTCTGGCTAGCACCGCAGATTCCGAATGCGCCCTTACAAATTCTATTTAGCTTGATCCTCCTGTATGTAGCAGTGCGCTTATTGCTGCAAGCGCGCAATGAGCTGAAAGGCATCCCAGAGGAAAATAGAAAACCCCCGCCTTGCTTAGTTAATCCTGCCATTGGAAAACTCCAGTGGACCGTGCCTTGTGCGCGCGCCCTCATGTTCGCTGGTAGCATTGCAGGCTTTTTATCCGGCCTGCTCGGTGTTGGCGGTGGCTTTATCATCGTGCCAGCACTCAAACGCTATACCAACTTGCCAGTGAAATCCATCGTCGCCACCTCTCTTGGAGTGCTAGCCATCATCACCGGTGGTGGAGCTATTTTCTCGGCGGTGAACGGTAGCTTAAATATCTTTCTTGCGGCGCCTTTTGCACTCGCCGCCTTAGGTGGATTATTGATTGGACTGCTTCTGGGGAAAAAATTGAGCGGTCCGCATACTCAACTCGTTTTCTCGATCTTCACCTTGGTGATTGCGATTAGCCTACTCATTAAAGGCATACTCATTTTAAATTCGTGAAACGCCCAACAGCTTCTTTTCTTCTCATTTTTTCTCTCGTGCTATTGGGAGTCCTACTCATGTCTCTTAAACCCAGCTCTCTTTTAAGCAGCTCAGTTAGCAGGATCTCCGGAACCGTTAGCAATCTCAATAATGAGCTCTTGGAATATGTAAATCCAGAAAAGCCCACTCACGATCACTCTTCGGTGTATTACCAGCGCTTCTTTATCTCGACATTTCATTTAAATAATCGCGCTATTGAAGCTAAATTTTCAACACCGATGGTGGTGAGCAATGGCGATGACATCATAGTCTCCGGCTATCAAAATGGAAATGGCTTTCAGGTGCTCGCATACACCAACAAAACTCAGCAAGTCAGTAAACATGAAAGCTGGATTGTTCTAGGCTTAGGGGCACTCTTCTTCATGGCTGTTGCCCTGGGACTTCTCAATTCAGAATTGGTGGCTGAGGGCGCTTTAGTTCCTAAGTTATTTCTGATTGGATTTGTGGGTGTTGCCTTCTATATGGGTTATCGCGCCCTGCTCATTCGCGAGGCGATCTCACTACTCCAGAACTAGTTAGGCAAATAACTCGATCGCGCCTCTCGCACCCCAATAGAAAAAGCCCTCTTTCAAGGGCTTTTTAACCAACACGCTCATGCTAAATCTTAGTGGCCACCAGCCCCACCTAAGTAAGCAGCTTTTACAGCAGGATCATGCATCAACTTATCTGCTGGGCCATGGGTTGCAATCTTACCGTTCTCAAGCACATATCCGTAGTCAGCAACGTTCAGGGCTGCGGCAGCGAACTGCTCCACCAATAACATTGTCACGCCTTGTGATTTGAGATTAGAAATAATCTTAAATACTTCCTCAACCAAAATTGGCGCTAGACCCATTGATGGCTCATCCAACAGAATGATCTCTGGGTTCAGCATCACAGCACGCGCCATCGCCAACATCTGTTGCTCACCACCTGACAAGGTTCCAGCTAATTGGTTACGACGCTCTTTTAAGCGCGGGAACATTTCTAGAGCACGCTCTAGATCATTCTTGATATCGCCTTTTGGGCGGCTACCTGTAAAGCGCGGAAATGCACCTAACAAGAGGTTGTCATTCACGGACATCGTCGTAAATACACGGCGACCCTCTGGACTATGCGCTAAACCAAGGCGGGCAATTTTATGAGAGTCGTAACCATCAATTTGCTCGCCAGCCAAGGTTACTTCACCAGCTGTAGGCTTAATCATGCCGGTAATAGCACGCATGGTAGTTGTTTTACCAGCGCCGTTTGAGCCGATCAAGGTAATGACTTGTCCCTTAGGAACATCAATATTGATGCCGTGCAGAACTTTTACTTTGCCGTAGCCTGCTTCAAGATTCTTAATAGATAACATGGTATTTACCGATTCAATATAGTTCTAGTGATTAAGTACCCAAGTAGGCATGAATCACCTTCTCGTCTGCCTGAACTTCAGCTGGTTTACCTTCTGCAATCTTCTGACCGAAGTCCAATACAGAAACGGTGTCGCACACTGACATCACCACATCCATATGATGCTCAATCAGGATGAAGGTAATACCGCTATCGCGGATCTTACGAATAATGCGCAAGAGTTCTTTAATGTCTGGAGCCGTCAAACCAGCAGCCGGCTCATCCAACAAGAGCAACTCTGGATCCAAGGCCAAGGCACGAGCGATCTCCAAGAGACGTTGCTTACCGTATGGCAAGTTACGCGCTTCTTCATTTGCCAGGTCATCGAGGCCAACGAACTTCAGAAGCGCCATTGCACGGGCATGCGCTTCAGCCTCTTCCTTCTTGTAACGCGGCAGATTCAATGCGATCTCGACCATGTTGGACTTGAAGGTGTGATGTAAACCAACCAAAATGTTTTGAATGGCAGTCATTTCACCGAAGAGCTGTACGTTCTGGAAGGTACGAGCGATACCCGAAAGTGCGATGTCTGATGAAGTACGACCAACTACGCTTTGACCAGCATAGAGAACGTTACCTGCTGTAGGCACGTAAATACCAGTCAACACGTTCATCATCGTGCTCTTACCGGAACCGTTAGGACCGATCAAGCCATGAATTGTGCCGCGCTTGATGCTCAGATCAACATTGTTCAATGCTTTCAAGCCACCAAACTGCATCAATACGGAATCGACTTTGAGGAGCTCAGCACCAGTATTTTGATCGCTAACCTTGCTGATAAAGCTAATGGAGTCGTCCACTGCTTCAACTTCCTCGCCACGAGTTGTTTTTGTCTTGCCAACGATAGACTGGTAGAAGCTCTTCGCAAAACCAACAATACCGTTTTGGAGGTAGTACACCACCAACAAAATCATGAAACCAAAAATACTCAAGCGCCAATCTGAAATGCTATTGAGCCAGAATGAGAATGCAGCCAAACCAACAACGCCAGTAATAGGAACTGCTACACGTCTTAGTGTAGTGACCTTCTTGGAAAGTGCCATTGCAGCACCAACCACTACTACGATTGCGATGATTGAGGCAACGATACGGAACAGGAAAATATCGTCCAGGAGCTTTGGCAGCAACACAATAATGGCTGCACCAATAACTGCGCCTAAGCGTGACTTGCGTCCACCCATGATGATGCCAAGTAAAAACAGAACAGCAAGTTCGTTGTTGTAGGTATTTGGCGAGATATATTGCTCAGAGTAGGCATATAAGCAACCAGCCAAACCAGCAAAACCAGCACTAATCACAAATGCAATCACCTTAAAGCGATATACGGATACACCCATACAATCACAAGCAATTGGGCTATCACGCAAAGCTTCGAAGGCGCGACCGATTTGAGATTTCACAAAGCGGTCAACCACGATCATAGAGATGATCAAAATGGCGGAAATCAACCAGAAATACTCTGCCTTGGTCATTGGAACGCCCATCAGCTCTGGCTTTGGAATCTTGATGCCCAATGGGCCTTCAGTCAACCAAGTCATCTCATTAATCAGAATCTGCGCGATCGTACCAAATGCCAAAGTCACCATTGCCAGATATGGACCGATCACCTTCAATGCTGGTAAAGCCAAGATGCCGCCAAAGATCGCAGTAACAATAATCGCTGCCGGGATATTGACCCAAATTGGCAACCCAAAGTGGAAGTACAAAACACCAGCGGTGTAGGAGCCAATTCCAAATAAGGCGGCGTGCCCTAAAGAAACCTGACCCACATAACCCACCACGATATCCAAACCAAACAACAGAATGGTGTAGATCAGAATCGTTTCAGCTAAGTGAATGTAATAGGGATTATGAATAAACAGGGGTAAAACAAATAACCCCGCAATCGCAATTAATAGAGGTAATAGAGACTTCAATTTCATCATTAAACTTTCTTAATTGCAGATTTACCAAAGAGGCCTGATGGTTTGTATGCCAGCACTAGCAAGAGCAAGATCAAACCTGGCACATCTTTATAGCCAGTAGAGATATAAAAGCCAGTAGCTGTTTCAACGATTCCCAGAATCAAACCACCGACAATAATTCCCATACCGCTTGAGAGGCCACCAATAATCGCCACCGCGAAAGCCTTTAAACCCAGGGCACCACCCATAGCTGCACCAGTCAATGTCAGAGGTGCAATCAATACACCGGCAAAGGCTGCAGTTAATGAAGATAGCGCATACGAGAATGTAATTACCAGGCTGGTATTGATGCCCATCAAACCTGCTGCGTCGCGATCGTTTGCTGTAGCAACCACCGCTTTGCCGTAAATTGTTTTACGGTTAAAAAATTCTACTAACAACATCATGACTAGTGCACCTACTACTACCAGGATTTCCATTGGCAAAATGTTTGCCCCGAGAAATTCCATTGGCTCCATAGGTAGCGGCGATGGAAATGGCAATGCATCACGACCCCAGATATTTTCAGCTACGTTCTTAAAAATAATTCCGAGTGCGATCGTAGACATAATCCAGCCAAACTCAGACTTAATCTTGATAGCTGGACGCACACCGATAAGTTCAACAAAGCCACCCTGCAGCATTCCAAACAAGCAAACTACGGGAATCATGATCCAATAATTCATGCCAAAGGTATCTACGCAGGTCAGGCCGACTAAAGCGCCCAACATCAAGGCTTCACCTTGACCGAAGTTCAATGTGCCTGAAGTGGCAAAAGTTAGTTGGAAACCGAAAGCGATCACCGCATAGATCATCCCCACAGCGATACCGCTTGAGAGGATTTGTGCAAACATGTCCATTTTTATTGGCCTAAAAGAAAATACTTAAAACTGTTTTATTAACAAAGTCGTAATTGTAAGCAAAACGCCGCTTTTTGGGCGGCGCTTTGAACTAGCAAATGTTGCAGTGCAAAATAAATCAGGTTTTGCACTGCTGATTTGAACTCAAATTACTTCTTCTTAGCATCCTCTGCATGCATGAACTCAACACGGCCGTTTTCAACAACGCCCATGACTACGTCTTTAGCCTTGATTGCTTCGTGATCTGTCTTGCTAAATGGCTTGTTGTATGTCATCACAACACCGTCAACTGGCGTATTCAAGTTCTCCAAAGCACCTAAAATCTTTGGTCCTTCTGTGCTATTAGCTTGCTTGATAGCAGCGGCCAAGAGGTATACAGAGTCGTAACCTTGGGCTGCTGATACTGGAGAAGCAATGATGCCGTTCTTTGGCTTGAAATCCTTCAGGTATGCATCTACGAAAGCTTTACGCTTTGGTGTAGTTGCAGGGTTCTGAATGAAAGTCTCTGGCATTGTTGCGCCGTTACCATTCTTACCAGCCGTATCAATAAAGCTAGCCATAGACAATGTCCATGAACCGATCATTGGCTTCTTCCAACCCAACTTCGCCATACCGTTAGCAATTTGTGCCAACTCAGGTCCAATTGCGTAAGTCAAAACAACATCTGCACCAGCATTTTTTGCCTTGAGCAATTGTGAAGTCATATCGACGTCGCCAATGTTGAACTTCTCAGTAGCTACTGGAGTTACGCCATAGCCCTTCAATGCTTTTTCTAAGTCCTCACGACCCAACTGACCGTAGTTTGTAGAGTCAGCCAAGATAGCTACTTTCTTCAGACCACGCTTCTCAACCGCTTCTTTAGCGATCATTGGAGCTTGAATATTGTCAGCAGCAGCGTTACGGAAAATATAGTTCTCAGCAGCGTTAGGGAACTGCTTAGTAACGATCGTGCCGGTTGCCACGTTGTTCATCACTGGAATCTTTGCATCTTGGTAGAAGCGCTGAGCAGCCAATGAAACACCAGTATTAATAAAGCCCAAAGTAGCAACTACTTTTTCGTTGTTAATCAACTCTTGAGCAATTTGTACGCCACGCTCATTTTTTGCTTCGTCATCACGTTCAACTAAAACGATTTTGTTGCCGTTAATACCGCCAGCAGCATTGATTTCTTTTGCAGCTAAGCGCACACCATCACGCATACTCACACCCATAGAGGCAGAGCCGCCAGTGAATGGACCTGAAACGCCCAATTTGATATCGGCAGCGTAAGCGCCGGTTGTGAACATTGCTGCAGCAGCTACAGCAAAAATTTGACGACGAATATTCATAAAGTCTCCATGACTAAAAATACTAATTAAATAAAATCTTTTTTAAGTACAACCTAAAACGAATAGCCATCTTACTGTCAATCTTGGGGCAAAAAAAGAGCTTTGTATTAGGGTTTTACATTAGCCACTAGCAATAAAAGTCGTTTTAAAAAAACTTACGACTTTGTTCTCGTAATGTAGGCCAGAAAAGATTGACCACCAAACCGGCAATAACCAAACTTGCGGCCTCGACTTTCCAAGCTGGCAAAGCCTCACCCAAAAAGAAGGCAGATGCCCCTATGCCAAAGATGGGTACTAGCAAGGGTGCGGGAGCCACTACAGCTGCTGGATGCTTCGAGAGGAGCCAGCCCCAAGCTGCATATCCAAATAGGGTGTTCGCCCAGGACTGCCAAAGTACACCGACCCAAGCTCCCATAGGGGCTGCCAGGGTTATTTCCCATAAATGACTGGCACCGCCCTCAAAGATGAGTGCAACAAGTAGTAATGGAGGTATAGAGAATGCGCTTGCCCAAATAACATAAGACAGCATATTGATGGCACCTGCCCTGCGGCTTACTGTATTAGCAACACCCCAGGAGAAACCGGCAAATACCACTAAGGCCAAACCCAAGAAAGTGGTTGTGGCATCAGTATGCAGCGCAATAATTCCAAGGCCAATCATGGCAATTGCAACTGCAACTGCTTGATAAGACTTGAGCCCCTCTTTAGCAAAGAGCATTGCAAAACCAATCGTAAAGAAAACTTGCGTCTGAACTACCAATGAAGCCAAGCCTGGTGAAATCTGACTATTGACTGCGTAATACATCACCCCAAACTGCCCTACCCCAGTTGCCAAACCATAAATACACAAATTAACCCACGACACTTTGGGTCTGCGTAGAAAAAATACAAAAGGCAACAAAACAAAGATGTAGCGTAATGCAGCAAAGTAAAACGGTGGGAAAGAAGCCAGACTATTTTTAATAACTACAAAGTTAGTGCCCCATACCGCCACAATTCCTAAAGCCAGAAGTAAATGACTGACTGGCAATTGATTGTGCGACTGATGATCGCGCAGAGCTTGTGAACTATTCACCAGTCAGTAATTCAGCGGCGCGTTGCGCAATCATCATCGTAGGTGCCGCAGTATTGCCAGAAGTAATTGTTGGCATCGCAGAGGCATCAACCACCCTCAGATGATGAATACCCCGAACTCGTAATTTTGAATCCAGCACTGCCATCGGATCATCATCGCGCCCCATCTTGCAGGTGCCTACTGGATGAAAAATCGTTGTACCAATATCTCCAGCAGCTTTGACGAGTTCTTCATCACTTTGATATTGCTTACCTGGCTTGTACTCATCTGGCGTGTATGGCTTGAGCGCTGGGCTTTCCACAATCTTGCGTGTGAGACGCAATGAGTCGGCGGCCACTTTGCGATCTTCATCGGTCGATAAATAATTGGGTGCAATCACTGGGGGCACTTCTGGATCGATCGAGCTGATATGCACACTACCGCGAGATGTTGGTCGCAAGTTACAAACGCTCGCGGTAATCGCATTAAAAGAATGCAAATCTTCACCAAACTTTTCTAGTGATAATGGTTGCACGTGATATTCCACATTGGCCGATGGCTGCTCAGGTGAGCTGTATGCAAAAGCACCTAGCTGCGATGGTGCCATCGACATCGGGCCAGAGCGCTTAAACACATACTCCATACCAATTAACAGCTTGCCAAGCAAAGAGTTCGCTTTGGTATTGAGAGTCTTAATGCCATTGACCTTGTAGATCATGCGCAATTGTAAATGGTCTTGTAAGTTTTCTCCTACGCCTGGTAAATCTGCGATGACGGGGATGCCCAGCTTATTGAGATGCGCAGCTGATCCAACACCCGAGCGTTCTAGAACCTGCACGCTGCCAATGGCACCTGCACTCAGAATCACTTCGCCTTGATTGGCAGCACCAGAAGCGGTGCAATGCACATCGATGGTTTTGCCATCCTTAATGTATTGAACTCCGTAGCAATCTTTGCTATTCGAATCAATCAATAATGTATTGACCATCGCTTCAGTAACTACCGTGAGGTTGGATCGCTTGGCAGCATCACGCAAAAATGCTTTGGATGTATTGAGGCGCCAACCTTTGCGCTGACTCACATCAAAATAACCCACTCCAAAGTTATCACCTTGGTTAAAATCATCTGATGATGGGATGCCTGCTTGTACGGCTGCCTCCCTAAAGATATCCATGATGGGCCAACGCAAGCGCTGTTTAGAAACCGTCCATTCACCGCCTTTGCTATGCCACTGATTAGCAGCGCCGTGATAATCCTCAAACGATTTATAGCGACGCAATGCGTTTTCCCAGGACCACGAATCATCGCCAGTTGCAGTCACCCAGGAGTCATAGTCACCCGTCTGACCACGCATATAGATCATGCCGTTGATAGAAGAGCAGCCACCTAAAACTCTACCGCGCGGATATAGCAGTGAGCGTCCGTTTAGACCTTTTTCAGCAGCGGTCTTAAAGCGCCAGTCTGCCCTTGGATTGTCAATGCAATATAAATAGCCAACTGGCACATGTATCCAAATGTAGTTGTCGTTCTTGCCAGCCTCAATCAACAGCACCCGTTTGGCAGGATTCTCAGTTAGGCGCTTAGCCAGCATGCAACCTGCGCTGCCTGCGCCAATGATGATGTAGTCGTATGCGTCTTGATGACTTGTTGTACTCATGTGTCCACTCTTATAGATGCCAATTTTTAAACTCTATTATTTACCAAATCTTGCAATACGAAGAAATTGAGCAATTCGGCAAAAAATGGCAAATACCCGTCTAAAATGGACCTATGCATGTCAATGAAAAGAACCGCACCCCCAAGAAAGAAGATCTTGATGAGGGCCCAAGTAAATCCGAGCTAAAGCGCCAGATGACTGAGCGCCAAAAACTGGCTGAGGTTCTGGCAGCGCTTAGTAGCGATGCCTTAAAGACTATTTCCCTAGATGAGGCCATTAAGGCTGCTATTGCAGAAACCAACAAGATCAAAAGCTTTGAAGCCATACGTCGCCACAAGCAATACCTTGGCAAGCTCATGCGCTTTTTAGATGAAGAGGAGCTTGATGCGATTCAAAAGCGCTTGGATGCAATTCAGGGTGTTAGCAAGGCAGAAACTGCAAAACTGCATCATCTAGAATCTTATCGTGATCGCTTGATTGCGAATGATGAAACCTTTACTAAGATGATTGAGCAATATCCCGATATGGATATTCAGAATATGCGCACACTCATCCGTAATGCCCGTAAAGAAAAAGAGGCCAATAAACCCCCTAAGGCTTATCGAGAAATCTTCCGCGTCTTAAAAGACATGGGCATTTAAAATCCTGAGACATACTAAGCTCTTCGGGGGCTAGTTTCTACTCTTCAGAAGATCCTAGGTGATTGATTTAATTAAAGCTTGTTGAATTTTTGACGCCACACAAAATGGCGAGATGCGTATTAAATCTTCAAGTTCGCCGAAGGCATTTCTACCCAGCGATACATATAGTTGGCGGTAATAGCACTGCACACCACAACCCCCAGCATTAAGCTAATTGCAATTAGACCGCTCTCTTGAGCATGCACTCCAGAAGCAATGTAAAGCGTATTCGCTAGCAAAATAAAGGCAAAGTGAATCAAGAAAGCACAGTAAGAGCGCGGGCTCGCCCAAACAATAGTGCGCAATAGAAATGCTTTTGCTTTTGAGCTTGTTACACCCAGACTTGGATAGCTAGAGTTGCCCCATACGAATAAAAGCAAAGCCACAAACCAAGCCAAGAAGTTGCGTAACCACACGTCATGCAATGTGGAGATCGCAATAATCACCCCAATAGCAATGAGTGCAAACTTAGCTAAGCCTTGAAGCTTCTGATTGGCAAAGTTCTTGGCAAGATAAGCCAATACACCAAGGCTGTATGAGCCAATAAAGTAAATAAAGTAGGCCTCGTATTGATTGGAGCGATTGAAGTACAGCAAAGAAGCAGTCGCCATAATGCTGATGAACCAAATCAAAGCTTGGTAAGAAGAAAAAGTCATCAGCAATACCGCTAGTACTGAATACAACTGCCAATCAATCGCCACATACCAAACACCAGCAGAAATAGAATCAAGCCCCAATATGCCTTGCAAGAAAAAAAGATGCGCCAGGAACTGACTGAGCATTTCTTGCTCCCCAACGAACTCATCATTGACCCAAAAGCGCGCAATCCAAGCACACAGAATAGTAAAAATCAAAGCAGCAATATAAGGCGCAAACAGGCGTAAATAGCGATTGATGATGACGCGCAATAAATTCTGGCTACTGAATTTCGCATTGGCAAATCGTGTGAGTGACTGGGTTGCGAGATAGCCTGCCATGACTAAAAAGATTTGTACTCCATAGCGACCATACTCAAATAAGAAATTCATCACACCCGGCAAGAATGCTCGCGCATCTTCTGCAATCTGACCATAACTCGATAGGTGATGCAGAATGATCAATAGCGCTGCAAAGACCTTGAGAAGGTCTATCAAGAAAATGGGCTGGGCGTGCTTCAAAACAGAGATGGGGCGGGACTCAAACCAAACAATTAAACAATTAAACAATTAAACAATTATTTGGATTTTGTCTTACCCATCAAAGAAGTGAGCATGGGATTACTACTAGCAAGCTCTTTTTTTGTTTTTGCAATACGTTCTGCAGCGCCAGGCTTTGGCGTCTTAGCAGCATTTTTCATGCGCTGTGCCGTGGTCAAAGCTAAGTTCTTATAGAGATCTGTTTTTTTCATTGTCATCGTGATTAAGCTCCTAAATGGATCCCGGGATTACTTTGTCAATGAACGTGCAGCCAGGCCCAAGAAAAGCAATGACCAGCCTTGTAAGAGTAGTTCGATTGCGATGAGTAGGCCAGGTAACCACAAACTACTTTCTGGGTAGCCATTCATGATGAGAACACCCATCAAGATAGAAATCGCAGAAGACAATACCAACCAGAACCATTCACGGAAATGACGGTGCTGAAATGCGGAGATCAAACGTAGAAAGCCGGTCACAAAAAAGATGGCGGCAAGCCAGAGGGTAATAGCCTCTAGAGCAGGAATTGGAAAGGCCCAAGTGTAGATGCCAGTTGCGATATACAAAACCGCTAAAACTATTTGAATGCCGACACTCTTCCAGCCAGTGGATTTGAGGGCATGCGCAAATTGCACTGCGCCACCAAAAATCAAGAATGCACCCAGCACATTAATAGTGACAAATGAAAACAATGTCTGGCCAGCAACGCCAATCATCCCTAAGGCAATAAACACAATTCCCATGCCAATGAGTGCGCCAGGCACTTTTGCAGCTGCGCCCAGAACTGCAGCGCGGATTTCTTTAATTTGCGTCAGGGATAAATCAGTCATTTGCAGGCTTTCGAAGAAAATTAGTTATTAAAAACTCTAGTACGCCTATTATCTCAGGGTTTTAGAGCATCAATAAGGCTAATCAAGTCCTTAAACGCACTGCTTGGCCTGGAAAAACGGGTATTCTTACTTCTTTTATATGGCCAGTTAACTCGCCACCAGCATAAGAAAGTATTCAATTTAGATGGACACTACATTAACCGTTGTGCTCGGCATTGTTGCCATGTTGTTACCTCTAGTCGTAGGTCGACTGGTCTGGAAGCGTTTTGACCAGTACTTTGGTCGCAACGATGAAGCCTATATGGATAGCTTGGAATACTTCCTTAAAAAGATTGGTTTCACTATTTTGATTGCCTTCATCCTATTGTGGCTTGGTATCAGCTTGGTTTTCAGTGGCAGTCCTAATTATTAAGAGTAGCTAAGAGAATAAAAAACTAGGAATTCGCCACCATCATGAATGATCAACTCCTCACGATTCTCAAGAAAGCAAAACTCAACTTTGCAGTACTGGGGAGCATTTTGGTGCTCGCGATTGTTGGTAAGTTAACCAATCCTGAGTTCACCAACGGGATCTTCTTAATGGCGGATCAACTGGTTTCAGAACTCATTCTGCTATTTGTTGCCATAACCTTGGGTGCATTTATCCCGAACTTCAAGCTAGTGGTACTAGGCGCAATCGCTGCCTTCGTGGCCGCAGCTGTTGCCATTCAAACAGGTGTGTTTACTTATCTGACAATTGACTACCTGTTTGCCGTGTTGATAGTAGTTCTAGGCTTTGCATCGATTGCTAATTTGTATAGGCATTACAGAGAATTTCAGTTTTAAGGCTGGCCTTACTTATCCTTAAGATAATCCAATACAGGATTTATCTCAGGCAAATCTTGCTCCATGAATGAATTAAGCTTTTTATCTGATATCACCTGAATTGACACGTTTTTTACCTTCATCAACCATATTAGTAGACGTTATCGTTCTTAGGTTCTCTAGGTTTTGCCAAAGCACGGCTCTTGGCACTGAAATCCTCATTGCTGTAATGCAACCATCCAGCAAGCCCTCTTTTGTAAGCAGCCGATCAATTGCTTTTTTTAGACTGATAAGAACACTATCGCCATAAGCAGCCCTTGCTTTTTCAGTCGCTTGATGCAGTTCTTTTTTATGTACTTTCATCATCGCTAGATCAATTACATCTCGGCTAAAGACGCTATCGTCACTCCATCGGTCTGCATTCGCCAAAAGCTTGCTAGCCACCAAATCTACTCTTGATAGAGTGGCAATATCTCCAACGCAGTCCTTGTCTTTAGGGGCATCAAAGGCAATACGCCCTTCTGAGATAATTTCAAACTTAATATTGACTTCCCCAACACGTAGCATGGCTCGAATACCGTATTGATCTGTGCGAATGTCACGAGCTAAAACCAATTCTCTACCACTTTTTGTAATGGCTGCAATTCCCTCTGGCCCCGTTAGCAATTCCCGTAGAGCTCGATAACCTATGAGATCCGAAACTAAAAAATCAATATCTACCGATTCTCGATACTCTCCATTCATTAAAGCAATTGCAGTTCCACCACCAAAATAACAGGCATGATCTTTAAGGGCTTGAGCATCCAGTCTTTGAAGAACCTCGAAAATTTTTTGATGATGCTCGCGCTTAAACAAGTAAATTCTCCATTCCTTTTTCCGCAATCAATCTTTGCATTAGAGCTCGTTCATGACTATCGATTTGCTGCATATCTAAGAAGCGTTTATTGCGCTCATAAATTCCCCTAGCCTGCTCATCAGTAATAAGTGTGTTGACGTCTAACTGCCAGGACAAAGCTGTCAGCTGCGGGTAATCGCCAATCCGAATATGCGGATCTTCAAGTACCAATGAATTTGTTGGCTGCCCCTCATCTCCAGTCAAGATCCCCAAATGGAGCCCAAGCGCATTGCAAACCTGCAAATACGCCCCCAAGCTAACAGAGGTTTCACCCTTTTCAATTCGATGCAAAGTCACCCGTGAAATCCCCGCTGACCTAGCTGCAGACTGAGCGCGTACACCTAATGCCTTCCTTTGGGAGGCAATCTTTGCACCTAAATCAAGCTGCTGAGTTAGCAATGAATTGTTCATAATGTTTCTTATTATATACAAATTATGTATTTTGTAAACTTTAAGAAACATTAAATAAGGCATTACCGCTAAGTGTAATTAGCATCATGCCGATGGGATACCCCAAAGACTGGATCAAATTCTGGATCTCTAACCCACTTGCTTATTTGTCGGTTATTCCGGGTACGTAGTCGATGGTCGTATACCTTGCGATACCAGCGCGGCGCAGTACCGCTTATCGTCATCTGACTGTCAGAGTGATAGCGTGCAATCGCTTTTCGACCCAATACAGATCGTGGATCATGACGCGGAGATCGGACTCCTGGAATATGGGATTTCCAGTCGATTAAGACCCACTCATAGTCATGCTGCTGATTCTTTCTTCTAAATGTACGTGACATAACAAACTCCTTTTGATAGTTACGTCATGTCGATCTCCTTAATAGAATTAGTGACCAAGACTCAAGCGATGTGAGTAAATAAAAAAATTGCTGCAATTCATGATGAGACAGTACAGAGCCCATGCACGATGAAAAAATAATTTTGTATTGAAAATTTTAACGAAGCAAAAAAACCATCTTTAGTACATGGTTTGATTTAGTCAAGAAGGTATATTTGATAAACCTAAAAAATTAGACTATTAATTACTTTAGTTAAATTTGTAACTATAAGATTCTTGCTGACTTATCAGTTGAACCGACTTTTGAGTGACCGATAAAAACCAAACCCTTTTATCTATTTGTGGCTTAATATCCTCAAAGACATCGGGGTTCAATATGGCAACACACCAAGCTGGATTCTCATCTCGCACAGACTCATAGATGATTGCTTGAACATCAGTCTTTCGCACCACTCTAGCTATCTCTTGGGTCTCGAGATAGCGATCCGGAATAGTCCAGAGTGCCTCGCCCTGGGCAAAAGGTGAGCGCCTTAGATCTACAACTTGGCATGATGGTTCACAGCAAAAAACAGTGTGTGCAACAGGGCCTAGATAGCTCAGACCTAATGAATCCTTTAAAAAACGCCAGCGCCAATATCCCAATTCCGCGCCAGCAGTTCGAATAGATTCTGCCCCATAAAAAACTCCTGGGTCTATTTCAGAACGAAATCTTGAGCCCCCTCTTTTAGGATGGTAGCGAAATGGGGTTGCAAGTAAATAATCTAAGTTTGATGTGCCAGGCCTCATCATTGGCTTGCTACCCTCAAGCAATACTTCTAGGGTGTGCTGCTCATGTAAGTCGTCAACCAACTTCATTGTTGATGCAACATGCTGCGCCTCAACAATTCGCCAAACCTTCTCCCTCCAAGGAAAAGCTTCAGACGATACCGCGTGAGGAGTCCAAGTATTGAACGACACGTACCAATCCCTCCGTTGTTTGTATTAAGGTGATGGGCTTTGAATGAAGGCCGAGGTTTTCACTGATGAGCCACTGATGGGCAATCTGATCATCACTCACGATAGAGTCAAGTGATCGATATAAACGTACGAATAAGAGTGAAAAATCCCATTCTTTCCCCCCTTCCTTTAATTGATACGTCCCCTGATATAGACGCGTAATCGTAGGGGGGCTCAGACCAAGGACTTTTGACAATAAAGCATGAGAAATCTTCAATTTATCTGCAGCTCGAATAACTGCCTTCCCCAACACGCTGGCGGAACTTGGAATTGGCCTCATTTGATGCGCTAATGTCATGATTTAGGATCAATGAATTTCATAAGAAATATTATTACATAAATATTTCTTATGAAATTACCATTCACCTCATCAAGGTCATGGCCAGCAAATGCCAAT
>NZ_NCFJ01000043.1:0-24111 GCF_002281105.1 Polynucleobacter sp. 35-46-11 | reverse complement strand
TGATCAAGAAGTCATGCACGCCTTTGGTCACCTAGACTTACTCCACCCTGCCAATACGATTACCCCAGCTCGCGCCTTAGAGATCGCAATCGAGGGTGAAACGTATGAATACACAGAAATGTATCCAAACTTTCGTAAAACAGCAGTTGATGAAGGCAATTTGGCAGCAGTAGCAGAAATTGATGAGCAAATTGCCGAGTCAAAAGAGCATGCTGAGCAATTTCAGGCAATGTTAGCTAAGGCAGCAAAACGCTTTGCGGCCTTAGCCAATGTAGAGGAGCGTCATGCCAACCACTACAAGAAGGCCTTAGAAAAAGCTAAAGAATTTGCAGCAGTCTGAGCAAGTTCAGAAATAAAACGAAAATAAATTTAAACTGATCGAATTATCTTTAAGGAAACATCATGAATTCTTGGCAATGTATCGTATGTGGCTTCATCTATGACGAAGCAAAGGGCTTACCGGAAGACGGCATTCCTGCCGGCACTGCCTGGGCTGACATCCCTGAAGACTGGGAATGCCCAGACTGTGGCGTAGCAAAATCGGATTTTGAAATGGTTCAAATTTCTTAATTTAATCCGTACACCAATCGTTTAACTGCTTTACTAGGGAGTCCAGCTTTGGATCGTCAGAATCAAGCATCACCATCAGGAATTGTCATCATTGGTAGCGGCTTAGCTGGATACACCGTCATTCGTGAACTTCGCAAACTCGATAAGACTGTACCGATTACGCTAGTGACCCGTGAGCCAGGCTATTTCTATTCAAAGCCTATGCTCTCTACAGCGTTGGCAAGTAACAAGTCTGCCGAGCAATTGGTTTCTACCAATGCCGAAGGTATGGCAACACAACTAGAGATGACCATTCTGGGTGATGCTGATGTCACTGCAATTGATACCGTCGCTCAAACCATTACAACATCCAAAGGAAGTGTTTCTTATGGAAAGTTGGTTCTAGGCTTGGGTGCTGACCAAATTCGCCTACCTTTACAGGGTAATGCTTCAAATGAGGTCATCACCGTCAATGACCTAGAAGAATATGCGCAGTTTCGTAAATCGATTGCAGGTAAAAAACGTATCACCATTCTAGGAGCAGGCCTTATTGGGTGTGAATTTGCAAACGATTTGATTTTGGGATCTTATCAAGTGGATGTGATTGATTTGGCGCCGCAAGCTTTGGGTCGTCTCCTTCCCGAAGCAGCAGCGCAAGCACTTCAAGCCAAACTCGGCGAGGCAGGTGTTAGCTGGCACTTTGGAACTACAGTGCAATCCATTGATCGCGCTGGTGACTCTCTGTCCATCACCCTGGCCAATGGATCAGTGATTACTAGCGATGTATTTCTATCGGCTGTTGGCCTTAAGCCCCGTTTGGATTTAGCTAAAGCAGCTGGAATTGCAACTGACTCAGGCATCACCGTCAACCGTCAGCTAGAAACTAGCGCCAAAAACGTATACGCCATTGGAGACTGTGCTGAGGTTGAAGGCTTGGTTCTCCCCTATGTCATGCCCATCATGCAGGCAGCACGTGCATTAGCCCCAAACCTCCTCGGACAGGAAATAGCGCTTACCTACCCAGCTATGCCGGTGATGGTGAAGACTCCCGCATTGCCAAACATCGTTTCACCGCCAGCCAAAGGTGCTTTGGGCGAGTGGAAGATTAATTCAATTGAAGGCGGCATTGAAGCGCGCTTCGAATCGAGCGAGGGTAAGCTACTCGGCTTTGCACTTCTAGGAACGGCAACAGCCCAGCGCGGTGCACTCACTAAAGAACTTCCGCCGATACTACAATAACAGCTGATTCTGTCTTGCAATTTCAAATGGTTACTGAATAAGAAAAGGCCCGCTATTACGGGCCTTTTTAATGATGCACAGCAGCTAACTTGTTAAACGATCACAAACCAGGTTGCGTTGTGTGATTGAGCAACCATCAAAAACAACATTGGCACGGAAAGCATCGTATTAAAGCGTGAAGTCAACATCGCAACACGTGCAGACTTTGCTTTAACATCCGGCTCAACCGCAACGATACCTAAGGCACGTTTTTGATTCGGCCAAATGATGAACCAAACATTGAAAGCCATTACCAAGGCAATCCACATACCTAAACCAATTGCGCGAAATGGAGCCTGCAAGGTAAATGCTTGATGTGCATAGCCATTCAACACAGCCAGGATCAAACCGCTAACAACAGTAAACAAGGCCGCCCAGCGGAACCAAAATAATGCTGTTGGAGCAATTACTTTTCCAATCGCAGGTTTTTGCTCATCTGGAATTTTTGACATGGAAGGAATCTGAACAAAATTGAAATACCAAAGCAGACCAATCCACATCACGCCAACCATCACGTGAATCCAACGGAATAAGAAAGGCAATTCAATTGAGCTGAGATTTGCACCCAAAGCCAAAATAATTAATGCAAGAAGCACAAAACCAGCTAAAACCGTGCGCCCCAATGAGGTAAAGATAGATGACATAAAAGCTTTCTTGATAAAAATGTATATATCAGGAGATATTAGGCAAAATTCTTGCTAGCAAAATCCCAGTTCACTACATTCCAGAAATTTTCTACGTACTTTGGACGAGCATTACGAGTATCAATGTAATAAGCATGCTCCCAAACGTCGCAAGTCATCAAAGGCTTTGCGTCCGTAGTTAAAGGTGTGGCCGCATTGCTTGTTGAAGCCAAATCCAGAGAGCCATCCGCCTTTTTAACCAACCAAGCCCAGCCAGATCCAAATGTACCAACCGCACACTTTGTGAATTCTTCTTTGAATTTATCAAAAGAGCCCCACTTAGCATTAATAGCATCAGCTAAGGGGCCGGTTGGAGCACCGCCGCCATTGGGCTTCATGCTGTTCCAGTAAAAGGTATGGTTCCATACTTGGGCTGCGTTATTAAAAACACCGCCAGACGATTTTTTAATGATGTCTTCTAAGGAAGCATTTTCAAATTCAGTACCTTTAACCAAGTTGTTCAAATTGGTTACATAGGCTTGATGGTGTTTGCCATAGTGAAACTCTAGAGTTTCTTTTGAGATGAATGGTGAAAGCGCATCTAATGCGTAAGGTAGCTGAGGTAATGTATGTTCCATCATTTTTTCCTTGTAAGACATATTAATCGGTAGCTATAGCAGCCATATTCGCCCTAACTATAGACGATTCTGGCGATTTTGTTTGGGTATGGAAAGGGGGTTACCTTGTA
This sequence comes from Polynucleobacter sp. 35-46-11, assembly GCF_002281105.1. NCBI lineage: Bacteria > Pseudomonadati > Pseudomonadota > Betaproteobacteria > Burkholderiales > Burkholderiaceae > Polynucleobacter > Polynucleobacter sp. 35-46-11. Next base: position 20,913 of record NZ_NCFJ01000043.1, on the reverse strand, counting down.
TCACCCCTCCCTTGGGATTACTGGGCAGTCCAGCCGCCATCCATGTTCCAGGCGACCCCACGGACCTCAGAGGCATCGGGACCACAGAGGAAAACAGCCAATGCAGCCAATTGCTCTGGAGCAACAAACTCGCCCGAGGGCTGTTTCTCGGAAACTAAGGCTTTTTTGGCCTCTTCATTTGAAATCCCATCGCGTTCTGCGCGCGCATCTACCTGCTTTTGCACCAAGGGGGTCAGAACCCATCCTGGGCAAATTGCGTTACAGGTAATTCCAGTCTTGGCATTTTCAAGCGCGGTTACTTTCGTTAAGCCAACAATGCCATGTTTTGCGGCAACGTAAGCCGATTTTTGAATAGAGCCAACCAAACCATGAACCGATGCGATATTAATAATTCGGCCCCAGTTACGCTTCTTCATTCCAGGCAAAGCATGGTGAGATGTATAAAAAGCTGAGCTTAGATTAATGGCGATAATCGATTCCCATTTATCAGCTGGAAAGTCTTCAATATTTGCTGTGTATTGAATGCCTGCATTATTTACCAATATATCTAGTGAGCCAAATCGCTTTTCAGTTTGCTTGATGAGATCTTCTATCTCAGCAGGTTTGCTCATATCGGCACCGTGGTAATCCACTTCGACGCCGCAAGCTTTAATGGCAGCAACAGCCGCATCTTTCTCACCAAAGCCGTTAACCATAATATTGGCACCCTGCTTTGCCAACCCGATAGCCATTGCCAATCCAATGCCACTAGTCGAGCCAGTAACTAGAGCGGTTTTACCTTTTAAATGAGACATATTCTTACTCGCGATATCAAGTTAATCGCAAACCCCCTAATGAGGGCTTGCGGATGGTCAAAACTTGATGTTACAGGATGCGGCAACCCCTTTGATACGGGGAATGCGTAAATTAGGGCGAACTCTTAATTACACCTTGCCAAGGGCCTTCAGAATCTTTTCACAAGTGATGGGCTGATCAAACACTGCAGTATTAAAAGGCACCAAAGCATCGTTAATCGCATTCTGGACCGCTCCAGGAGCCCCGGCAGTACCAGCCTCACCAGCGCCTTTTGCCCCCAACTTGGATGACTGGGTTGGGGTCTCTACGTGAGCCACTTCAATATCCGGCATTTCGTTAGCCATAGGAACCAAATAATCAGCCATGCTGCCATTCCGCAGTAGGCCACTATCGTCATAGAGACACTCTTCGAAAAGAACGCCGCCAATACCCTGAACAATTGCTCCGCGCACTTGCTCATCGACCAACATCGGATTGAGTACACGGCCGCAATCCTCAACCGCCCAATGCTTTAAGAGCTTTACAAATCCAGTGTCGGGATCCACCTCAACATAAGACGCCTGAACACCATTAGTAAAGATAAATGGATACTCTTTTTGAGTGTAATGACGTGTCACCATCAAATCAGCGGAGAATCCGACTGGCAAAGTATCGGTACGGAAATACCCAATACGACCAATCTCGCTAAACGGGAGTAACTGCTCGCCGGTTGCTTTATCCAAAACATGACCACGACGCACTAACAACTCCTCAGGCGATCTATTCAAGATAGCGCCAGCAAGCTTCAAGATATTCTCTTGGAGAGCCTGACATGCCAATAACACTGCTTCGCCACCAACTCCAGCACCACGAGAAGCCCAAGTTCCACCACCATAAGGGGTTACATCGGTATCTCCAGTAATAATGCGAACGTCTTTAATAGAGAGTCCAACAGCATCGGCAGCAATTTGGGCATAGATGCCTTCAGTACCTTGACCCTGCTCACCAACACCAATCAATATGGAAACCACACCACTAGGATCTAATCGAGCAGAAGCGCCATCCTGAGAGGCAATGCGAGCGCCGCCTACACCATAGAAGGCTGGACTTGGGTTAGTTAACTCAATTAAGGTGGCAAAGCCAATTCCGCGATAGATGCCCTTTTTGCGCAACTCAGCCTGCTCTTTGCGCAAAGCAGAATAGTCCATCATCTTTTCAATAGTTCGCAGGCATTGCTCATGCGATAACACTTCTAACTTAATTCCTGAAATACCGGAGCAAGGATATGCATCATCAGGAATCACATTACGCTTGCGAAACTCCAAAGGGTCCATCTTTAACTTTTGCGCAGCTAAATCCACCAAACCTTCAGTCACAGCGCAGGCAATCGGATGCCCTACTCCACGATATTGGCAGGTAGGCGTTTTATTCTGAAACACTACATTGAGCTTGGCTCTGTAATGTTGATGCTTGTATGGACCACCAACCAAGTTGACGACTTGATTGCCCTCAATCGCGCTGGTTCTAGGGAACATGGAATAGGGGCCGATGGCAGTAAGATCATCGATCTCAAAGGCCAAGATGTCGCCATCTTTATTGGCCGCAATGCGCCCCTTAATTCGATGCTCACGCGCATGAATATCACTCGTAAATGATTCAAGTCGATCAGCAACAAATTTGACTGGACGCTCTAACATCATCGCCAAACCCACCGTTGCAAAATCATCTGGATATGCGTGAACCTTGATGCCAAAAGAACCGCCAACATCTTTACAGATAACATGGACATCCGATTCAGACAGGCCAAACTGACGGCAATATAAATCTTGCATCATGTGCGGCGCTTGCTGTGAGTGATAAACCGTCAGACGGCGATCACCAGGGTTGTAGTCGGCAATTTGGCAACGAGGCTCTAAGGTCACACCAGTGTGGCGACCAAAACCAAAGGTTGCTTCTGCAACAACATCGGCGGATGCGAACACTTCATCCACCTGGCCAACATCTAAGCTACGCGTAAAGCAGAGGTTGTCACCAAGCTCTGGATGAATTACTGGCGTCTCTGCATCCAATGCCGTTTCCATAGAGACTACCGCAGGCAACTCCTCCCACTCAACGTCTACTAACTGCAAAGCATCTTCTGCCTGAGCACGCGTCTCTGCAACTACAGCAACTACTGGCTCACCTTGCCAGCAAGCTCTATCAATTGCTAATGCATATTGAGGGGCAGACTTCATGCCAGCCAGATGACCTAAAGTGGCAACCCATGGCTTACAAAGCTCTGCCATCTTGACGCCATCAACTATGGCAAGTACACCCGGCATTTTGCTTGCTTGTTCAATATGAATTTTTCCAATTTTCATATGGGCTACCGGCGAACGCCAATACACCACATGCCCCATTCTGGGCAATTGAATATCGTCTACATAAGTACCTTGACCCTCGATGAGTCGACGCGCTTTATGCCGAGGTTCACTATTACCAATGTAGCGTTGATCATTTGTTACTGGATCAAGCGCTAATCCTTTGAGGTCTGCTGGCTTATTCATAATCAGTTTTCCCAGTCTACTTAAGCGAGAGCAACAACAGGTTTAATTTTTTCGCCTTTGGCTCGAGCTTCTAGCACGGCCATGATGGCATCTACGATGGAGTGATAACCAGTACAACGGCAGTAATTTCCGGAGATCCATTCGCGCACTTCTTCACGCGTCGCTTTAGGCTGTTTTTCAATCAACTCCGCAGCAGCAAGCAACATTCCAGAGGAGCAAAATCCGCATTGCATTGCGTTGTGACGCATGAAAGCTTCTTGTAGGTCTGCTAATACACCACTTTTCGTGAGGCCCTCAATTGTCTCCACAACGCATCCATCAGCTTGCACAGCCAAATATAAGCAGCCGCGAATGATTTGCCCATTAACTTTGACAGTACAGGCCCCGCATGCGCCCTGCTCACAACCTAGGTGAGGCCCCTTTAAATGGAGATCTTCACGCAAAAAATCCACTAAATGTCGACGCGGCTCAATCTCAGCATTGACTAGCGAACCATTGACGGTCATCGTAATTTTTTTCTTTAAGCTCATTTCAATCTCCGAACTTGATTTATTTTTCTAATAATTAGTTAAGCAATTAAATGCTTTAAGCCGCGCTCTAATAAAACACCAATTAAATGTTGTTTAGTTTCTGCGCTGTTAGTGATATCTGCAATCACCTCAATCTCCGCCCTAGCGGCGGCAACTGCGCTAGCAATCAACTCATCGTTCAGAGGCTTGCCCTCAACCAAGGCTTGAGCTTTTATCGCCATTACCGGCGTAGCACCAACAGAGAAGAAAGTGAAAGTGCAGTCGCTTAGAACATTGCCGGCTTTATTTGCAACTAAGGCAAGGCCAGCAACAGCATAGTCTCCATGGCGACGAGCTAACTCATGAAAATAAAAAACTTGATCACTGCTTGCAATTGGCATGTCAGTTGCCACAAGAATTTCATTGGGCTCCAAGGATGTGGTGTACAGATCAATGAAAAAGTCTTGCGCTGAAATACGACGCTCGCCATCAGGACCTGCAATCAACATCGTTGCATTAAGTGCCAGACTACAGGCTGGCCATTCAGCCGCAGGATCTCCATAAACCAAAGAGCCGCCCCAGGTGCCTAGATTGCGGATAGCTCTGTGTGCGATATGTGGCACGGCAGCCTTAAGCAGCGGCGCATGTTGCGCAATCAATTTTGAATCTTCAATTTCAGTATGAGTTACTAAAGCTCCAATACGCAATTGGTCACCGACTACAGAAATCCCTTTGAGCTCATCGAGATTGGTAATGTCAATCAGAATGCTAGGCTCTGAGAGGCGGAGGTTGAGCGTAGCCAAAAGTGTCTGGCCACCTGCAATCAAACGGGCATCTTCACCGGCTTCAGCCAGCAAAGCTAAGGCCTCACCAAGCACCTTCGGTTTTGCATAATCAAATGCTGCTGCTTTCATTTCGTCTCCTCCACTGCTTTTGTATTTATATCGCCAAACCTTATTCGGCCTGTGCGTCCGACTCTAGGGGCATCACCTCACCACCCAATTCTTTTGCAAACCGCTGAAAAAAATCATCCGCAATCTTTTTGGCAGAAGCGCTGATTAAGCGGCCACCAATTTGTCCTAACTTGCCCCCAATGGAGGCCTCCGTCGTATAAGTAATCAAGGTGCCACCTTCAGCAGCCTTCAATTCAACTCGTGAGCGCCCTTTTGCAAAGCCTGCAGCACCACCCGATCCCTCAAATGCCATTGAACAGGATTGATCGGGAACGACATCGCTCAACAGAAGCTTTCCAGCGAATCTAGCTCTCACTGGTCCAATCTTGAACATGACCTTAGCGTGTATTTCCTCAGGTGAGATACGGCTAATCTCTTCACAGCCAGGGATAGACTTTGCGAGTACGTCAATATCATTCATCTGGGATTGGAGCCGCAATGAGTTGCTCGCCATTTAGTTCCATTACATCTCCTTGGGGTTTGTACGAATAGAGTCTTATCTACCAATTGTTCAACAATGTACCATTATTTAACTTTTGGTCAATAAGGCCAAATTCGGATAAACCCTGATGACAATGAGTTTCGATCGAGACCGCAGCACAAGAAACAGCGTCGCTTCAGAAGTGACTGCCTCTGAGGTCCCTGCTCGCCGGAGAATGAGTACGGCAGATCGTAAGCGCCAAATACTAGATCGCGCAATTCAGTACTTTGCAAAACATGGGATTGATGGGCAACTCAGAAACTTAACAAAAGGGCTGGGCGTTACTCACACCCTGCTCTATCACTACTTCCCTACAAAGGATGCATTAATCAAAGCGGTGTATGAGGACGTCTTTGAATCACGCTGGAAGCCTGAATGGGAAAAGTTGCTAGACGACAGGCGCCTTTCACCAGAAGAAAAATTGTATGCGTTTTATATCGACTATTCAAATACGGTTCTCACCTACGATTTCGTACGCATCTTGATTTTCTCGGGCTTAAGCGATCACTCAATTAGCGATCGATTCTTTGAGCTATTGCGTGATCGCCTATTGCCTAGACTCATTCGAGAAACTCGCAAACACTGTGGTCGCAGCACGCGCGGTAAGCCTTCACAGCGAGAATTAGAGTTTTTAATGGGCCTGCATGGTGGTATTTTTTACATCGGTATGCGCCGTTGGATTTATGGTCAAGCCATCTATGACTCCGGGAACCCCAATACCGAACAAGAAATTATTCAAGATCGCATTAGCTCCTACCTGATCTCAGCAAAAGCTTTATTTACTAATGGTAAAAATTAATATGACATACCTCAGCCTAAATCATTTTTCCATCCGCAGTCTTGAGATTGAGAAGACTACTCAGTTTTATAGTGAAGTACTAGGCTTAACGGTTGGGCCACGCCCAGAGTTTCCATTTCCAGGGGTCTGGCTGTACAACGGCGATGAAAACGATTGGGCCAATGCAGTGCTGCATCTCATTGCAATTGATAAGAATGATCCTAATGGATTGAAGCAATATCTTGGCGAGCGCGACCCAAGCTCGCTATATGGCTCTGGGGCGGTAGATCACATCGCGTTTTTTGCCAAAGGCTTGGAGGCCAAGCTTGCACAGCTTGATAAATTAGGGGTTCCTTGTAGACAGCGAACAGTGCCCGTGTTGCAGCTTCACCAACTCTTTTTAGATGATCCCAACGGTATCGTGATTGAATTAAATTACCCTGCAGCAGAAAAAGCAGCGCTTGATGCTAAGGCTGCACAGTAAAGATGGCAAAAATTCTCGTCATCGGCGGATCCCTTGGGGGCTTATTTGCTGCCAATATATTGCTCCGCCAGGGTCACGATGTCACCTTACTAGAAAAGGCGATTGGCTCCTTAGATGGTCGAGGTGCTGGAATCGTGACACATGATGCGCTTGCAGATGCCTTACGCGAAGCAGGGATCGCTGTGGATGACAGTCTTGGAGTTGCCGTGTCAAAGCGCGTTACCTTGGGTGCTGATGGTGAGAGCTTAGGTGAAATGCCGCTTCCACAAATCCTCACTTCATGGAGTCGCCTCTACCACCTATTGAAAGAGAATTTTCCAACTGAGCGTTACCTACAAGGTAAGAATGTAAAAACAGTTAGCCAAGATTCCAACAGTGTTCAGGTGACTTGCGAAGATGGCAGCACTTATCAGGCAGAGCTGCTGATTGCATCAGATGGCATTCGCTCTGCAGTAAGAGCCCAAGTAGCGCCAAATATTCAGCCTGAATATGCAGGATACATTGCATGGCGAGGTGTTTGCGATGAAAGCCATTTATCAAATTACACCTTGGATACCTTATTTAATTACTTTGGATTCTGTCTGCCTAATGGCGAACAGATGCTCGGCTACCCCGTTGCAGGCCCTGGCAATGACACCAGACTAGGCAAACGGCGCTATAACTTTGTTTGGTATCGCCCCGCATCTGAAGAGAGTGAGCTAGGCAAACTGTTGACGGATGCGGATGGTCACCACTATCCAACCGGCATCCCACCACTCAAAGTGTCATGGAAGCACATTGCTGAAATGCGAACGATTGCTCGGGAAATTCTGGCTCCTCAATATGCAGAAATTTTAGAAAAAACAGCCTCACCCTTTTTGCAAGCAATTTACGATGTTCGATCAGAGCAAATTGTCTTCGGCAGAATTGCTTTAATGGGTGATGCAGCTTTTGTTGGACGACCACATGTTGGTATGGGAGTTACAAAAGCGGGTGATGAGGCAATGGCAATTGCACGGCACATTGCCGCATTGGGCGCAAACCCTTCGGCACTCGAAGCATATGGTAAGGAACGACTTAAGCTTGGGCAACAGGTAGTTGCAAGAGCGCAATACTTAGGCCGCTACATGCAAGCACAAGGTAGCAAAGGCACTAGGGATGGCAATAGCCTACGCAGAAATGCGGATACCGTGATGGCGGAGACAGCAATTGATCTCAGCACCTTGCTAGCAGAAGGGAAAGCAGTTCCAGAGTCGCATTAAAAAAACTAGATGTAGATATTCGCATTACCAGAAGCATTCAGTTAAGATTTATGAAGCAAAAAGTATTCTTATTAATAAACTGTTTTAAATGGAGGAGACAACCATGAAACAAAAAGTAACGAATCAAACTAGAAGAAAAATGTTAATCGGCGGAGCTGCTGCAGCTAGCACCCCGCTTTGGATGAACATGGCAAGCGCCCAATCTGAAACTATTAAGATTGGCTTTCCTACACCACTAACTGGCCCATTCTCTGCTGAAGCGCAGGACCAAGTTAAGGCTGCTGAATTAGCTATTAAAGAATTCAACGATGCGGGCGGCTTCAATGGTCGCAAAGCTGAACTCTTAGTTCGCGATGACAAACTGAATCCAGGCGAAGCTGCGACACGCACTCTTGAGTTGATTGAAAAAGACAAGGTGAACTTTGTTGTGGGCTCACTTTCCGCTGCAACCCAACTCTCTATCAATGCCGTCTGTAAAGAGCGCAAGGTGCTCTTTAATTCCATCAGCCAGTCTGATGCGATTAACGAAGCCAAAGATTGGAGTGTATATACATTCCATGAAGCCTTGAATCCAACTATGACAGCAGGCGCAGTAGCTCGCTACTCTATCCCTCGCTTTGGCAAAAAGATCGTATTCCTGACCGCAGACTATGCTTACGGCCACGAGATGGTTCGCGCTTTTGAGCGTGCTGGTAAAGAGATGGGCGCTACTACATTGGCGGATATTCGTCACCCGCTAGGCGCATCCGATTACTCTGCATTCTTGCCACGCATCAAGGCATTGAATCCCGACATCTTGGTACTCTGTAACTTTGGTCGCGACCTTGTTAATGCCGCCAAGCAATGTACAGACTTTGGCCTGAAGTCCAGCATGAAAATTGTGACTCCAGTTCTTCTATATACATCACGTCTTGCAGGCGGCCCTGAAGCATTTGAAGGAATTATTGGCGGCACTTCCTACTACTGGGGTCTTGAGGATCGTATCCCAACAGCAAAAACATTTAACGATGCATTCCGCAAAATGTACAACGGCTCAGTTCCGTCTGACTATGGTGCACTAGGCTACGCTGGCGTAAAGAGTGTGTTGGCATCGATTAAGATTGCAAAATCCACTGAAACCTTGAAAGTGGTAGGTGCAATGGAGAACCTAAAGTACGACTGGTACAAAGGTCCTGAGTACTATCGCAAGTGCGACCACCAAGCTGTGCAAACAGTCATCATCGTTGAGTCTAAGTCAAAGAATATGAAGGATAAGTACGATGTCTTCAATATCCTGACGATCGAACCAACTACCGAGAAGAATATGCGTAGTTGCGCGGAGCTAGGCCACAAGGCTTAAATCTGAAATTTCAGGGTAAGTCATTTGATTTACCCTGAACCCCTCCCCTGATGCCTTTGGCTGAAGGGGAGTTTTTCTGAGTACATATATGACCGGTCTTACATTTGAACTTTTCTGCATGCAGCTGCTAACAGGAATTGCCTTGGGCAGTATTTATGCACTTCTAGCACTGGGTTTGTGTCTTATTTTTGGCATGCTCAATGTTGTGAATTTTGCCCACGGCGCCTTCTTCATGGTGGGCGCATTCATGGGCGTCTATTTCCTAGGCGTAACAGGCAACTTTTGGTTTAGCTTAATTCTCACACCCATTGCCACTGGAGTACTTGGATTACTAACTGAGCGATTCCTGGTCCGCCCTCTTTATGGCCGAGGCATTGACTATCCACTCCTCCTGACTTTTGGACTGTCTTATGTCTTGATTGAAGCAATGCGCGTCACCTTTGGTATCGAAGGTCTACCATCTGTTACCCCTGATGGACTTAAAGGCACCCTCGATGTTGGCATTGGCTTCTTCCCCAAATATAGACTCTTCCTGATTGCTGCCACAGCCGTCATTATTTTTGCGGTCTGGTTCTTTATTCAGAAGACCCGCTATGGCCTGATAATTAAAGCTGGTGCCGCTGACCAAGAGATTGTCAAAGTGCTTGGAGTAGATATTGCCAAAGTATGGCTCATGGTATTTGGCCTTGGTTGTGCGATTGCCGGCCTCTCCGGAATATTGGCCTCACCTACCCGCTCGGTTAATCCAGAAATGGGCATTCCAATCTTGGCGGAGTCTTTTGTAGTCACGGTAGTTGGTGGCATGGGCTCACCGGTAGGTGCCGTTGTTGCAGGTTTATTGGTTGGCGTAGTCTACAGCATGACCTCGCTATTCTTCCCCGACCTTTCCGAACTCTCCATTTTTGTTTTGATGGCGGTAGTGCTCCTAATCCGACCACAAGGTTTATTTGGCAAAGCGGGGGGAATGGGTTAATCCCCCCTGGATATTTATGAAATCATTTTTCCAACTCATTGCGCGCCATCGCGTGTTAGCAAGCAGCCTCTTCTTGATGATCTTTCCTTTCATCATGCCGTATGAAGCTCTTGCTATCAACATCCTAATCTTTGGATTATTCGCCATGGGGTTCAATCTCCTGTTTGGCTATATGGGCCTTCTATCATTTGGTCATGCAGCATTCCTGGGTATCGGCAGCTATCTGACTGGTATTGGTATCGTCCATTACCAAATGCCCTGGGGCACTGCAATTCTGGTGGGTGTGATTGGCGCTGCTATCGGTGGATTGATTATGGGCTTCCTGGCGATTGGCACCAGAGGCATCTACTTCTCCATGGTCACCCTGGCTTTAGGCCAAATTGTTTTTTATGCTTTTTACAAGGCTGAGAGTTTGACCGGTGGTGAGAATGGCTTAAGGGGTGTTCGTGTTGATTCCTTCAATATTTTTGGCATCCCAGTAGATTTTCTAAATCCACTCGTGAAGTACTACATCATTCTCTTTTTTGTAGTCATTGCCATATGGCTTATCTCTCGAATCCTGAACTCACCTCTTGGCGCTGTAATGGAAGCAATTCGTGAGAATGAGAAGCGCGCTGCGGCTTGCGGATTTGATGTCGCACGCACAAAGCTATTGGTCTTTGTATTGTCAGCTGCCATCTGCGGCTTAGCAGGTTCATTACGCGCTCTCCACCTGTCGATTGTTCCAATAGACTCTCTGCACTACCTCCAATCTGGACAAGCAGTAATGATGAGCATCTTGGGTGGCATGGGTACTTTCTTTGGGCCGTTTGTTGGTGCTGCCGTCATGCTTTATTTGGAGGATGTGGTCACCACTTTCACCAGGCACTGGATGGCCGTCATTGGACTGGTATTTATGTTCTTTGTATTGTTCTTCCCTAAAGGAATCTGGGGAACCATCTTGAACAAGCTAAACCTCAATCAGGATTCGAAATAATGAGTAGCTCAAACCAATCCCCCATCCTTGAGGCTCGCAATGTCAGCAAGAGCTTTGGGAAATTTAAAGCCCTGCAGAATGTGTCGACCACATTTATGCCCGGCTCCCTCACAGCAATCATTGGCCCAAATGGCGCAGGAAAGAGTACATTCTTTAACGTCCTCAGTGGAGCCTTTCCCCCTTCAAGCGGCCAAATTTTATTTAACGGTAAGGATATTACCGGCATGCAGCAATATGAATTTGCTCGCATCGGCATCTCTAAGAGTTTTCAGATTACCAATGTATTTAAACAGCTCACCGTCCATGAAAATGTCCGCGTTGCTGCACAAATGGAAACAGCGCGCTACAACTTTTTACGTAATGCGCAAAGCTATCCCGGACCAATTGAGCTTGCAGACCAACTGTTACGTCGAGTCAATCTAGAGCACCTGCGAAATAAAAAGACGGGTGACCTAGCTCATGGTCAACAACGCGCATTAGAAATTGCTATGGCGCTTGCCTGCAATCCAAGCCTGCTGTTGTTAGACGAACCCACTGCGGGGATGTCCCCCGAGGAGACTCTCGTGATGATGGATCTCATTCGCACGTTGGCAAATGAAAGAACCGTCATTTTGGTTGAACACAAGATGAAACTAATTATGGGTTTATGCAAACGCATCATCGTTCTGCATCATGGTGAGTTTTTGGCCGAAGGTACTCCAGAAGAAATTCAAAATAATGCAGAGGTACGACGTGTGTACCTAGGCCAAGGTTAACGAAGGTTTATATATGTTGCGTGTAGAAAATTTAAATGCCTGGTACGACCGCAGTCATGTTCTTCAAGGTGTATCTTTGGAAGTAAATAAGGGTGAAATCGTTACCTTAATGGGACGTAATGGTGCCGGCAAGACTACTACCCTGCGATCTTTAATGGGTCTACTCTCGAAGAGAGAAGGTAAGGCCTCTATTGATGGTATCTCTTTCTTGGATCTTGCAGCTCATGAGCGCTACCACCTGGGTTTAGCTTACGTCCCAGAGGATCGACGCATTGTTCCAGGATTAACTGTCAAGGAAAATTTAGAGTTAGGCGTTATCGCAAAGAAGAGTCTTGGTGACATGAGCGCAATGGTCGATGAAATTGCTGAAACCTTTCCCCGCCTCAAGGAGAGATTACATCAAGATGGAACATCGATGTCAGGCGGTGAGCAGCAGATGCTAGCAATCGCACGAGCTATGATTGCGAAACCTAAAGTCATCCTTTTAGATGAGCCTTCAGAAGGCATCATGCCAGTCTTAGTGGAAGAAATGTTTGAACTGTTTGCCAAACTCAAGCAGCAGGGCTTAACCATCCTGTTGGTTGAACAGAATGTTCAACAAGCACTCAAGATTTCTGACCGTGCCTACATTCTGGATCAAGGTGAGATTGTCTTTCATGACACGGCTCAGAACCTCCTCAATAACGACGAGATTCAACAAAAGTATTGCGCTGTTTAATGCTTTTTTGGGGAGCTTCTTAGATGATGTGAAGCCATTCCCCCAATTGATGCCAGACACTATTGGGGACTAGGGTTAATAGCCACGTCATAGTGAGATAGCGCAGTAGTTTGCCGATAAACATATAGATGAGGCAAGGTCCCCAAGCCAGCCTGAGCCAGCCCGCCGCTAAACAAAGGGGATCGCCAAAACCAGGCAACCATGACAATAGCAGCATCTTTGGCCCCCGCTCTTCAAGCCAGCGCTGCATTCTGCTGTTAGAAGGCCCCTTGAGAGACTCGAAACTATTGCGGCTCAGCAGCCCAAGCCACCAATCAAACATGCCACCCAAAGTATTGCCAATAGTGGCAACAATAATGGCGATCCAATACAAGTGAGGATTGACTGAAACATACCCAAAAAGTATCGGCTCGGAACCCACGGGTAACAAAGTTGCAGAGATAAAAGCACTAATAAATACCGCTGGTAAGCCAATTGATGGCATCCCAAAAAAGTCGAAGAACTGGCTGAGCATTTGCTCCATTAATTCAGGAGCCCTGGTGGATTAGTAGGTAAGGGCCTGGTCATTCCCTAAGTATGCCCCAATAGGCACTCAGCCCCATCTTGCGCCTAATGATTCTTGCTTACTTCACTCTGCCCGCAATTCTGATTTCTTGCTTAAACTGTAGGTATTGACCTATTCACTAACCACCATTTTTATAGATAGCCCTATGAATCACCCGATCCCCAAGCCAGACCAATACCAAGACATGCGTGAAGCCTTACGTGACCTTTGCGGGAGTTTTGACTCCGCATATTGGCAAAAAGTAGATCATGAAAGAGCCTACCCAGAAGCCTTCGTTGATGCGATGGCTCAAGCTGGTTGGTTGGCCGCCTTGATCCCTGAGGAATTTGGCGGTTCAGGCTTAGGCCTTGCTGAAGCCTCAGTAATCATGGAAGAAATTAACTTCTCCGGCGGCAATGCAGGCTCCTGTCATGGCCAGATGTACAACATGGGCACATTGCTGCGACATGGCTCTGATGTGCAGAAAAAGCTCTACTTACCAAAGATTGCTACCGGTGAACTGCGCCTGCAAACTATGGCAGTTACTGAACCCACTACAGGCACTGACACCACCAAACTTAAAACTACTGCCGTCAAAAAGGGGGCTAAGTATGTTGTGAATGGCCAGAAGGTTTGGATCTCCCGTATTCAACATTCTGATTTGATGATTCTCTTAGCGCGCACTACTCCGCTCGCAGAAGTAAAGAAAAAATCAGAAGGTATGTCGATCTTTATCGTTGATCTCAAAGAAGCGATTGGCAAAGGAATGACAATCCAGCCGATTGCTAATATGGTAAATCATGAAACCAATGAAGTCTTTTTTGACAACCTCGAAATCCCTGCAGAGAATTTAATCGGAGAAGAGGGTCAAGGATTTAAATATATTCTTGATGGGCTTAATGCAGAGCGCGTCCTGATTGCAGCGGAGTGTATTGGTGATGCCTATTGGTTTGTAGATAAAGCGCGTCGCTACGCCAATGAGCGCGTAGTATTTGATCGCCCTATCGGCAAGAATCAAGGCATTCAGTTTCCAATTGCAGATTCGTATATTGAGACTGAAGCAGCCAATCTGATGCGCTTTAAGGCTTGCGAGCTATTTGATGCCAAGCAAGCTTGTGGCGCTGAGTCCAATATGGCGAAGTACCTAGCTGCAAAAGCATCCTGGGAAGCAGCGAACGTGTGCTTACAAACCCATGGTGGTTTTGGCTTTGCTAATGAATACGATGTCGAGCGCAAGTTCCGAGAAACCCGCCTCTATCAAGTGGCGCCCATTTCGACAAACTTAATTTATTCCTATGTAGCTGAGCATGTTCTCGGACTGCCCCGCTCCTTCTAAATCAGATCTTTTCATTCAACCGGTTGGATAAGTAATTACATGAGTATTCGCCCTTTAGATGGCATCACCGTTGTTTCTCTGGAGCACGCTATTGCCGCTCCATTTTGTACGCGCCAGTTAGCAGACTTAGGCGCACGAGTTATTAAGGTAGAGCGGCCTGGTGCTGGCGATTTTGCCCGCGCATATGATGAGCGCGTCAATGGTATGTCGTCCCACTTCACCTGGGTGAATCGCTCTAAAGAAAGTCTAACCTTAGATCTCAAACAAGAATCTGCCCTCGCAGCCCTCAAGACACTGCTCAAAACAGCAGATGTGCTCGTACAGAACTTAGCTCCTGGTGCGGCAGCACGCATGGGTCTGACTGCAGAGCTCTTGCAAAAAGACAATCCAAGTTTAATTTTGTGCGACATCTCAGGCTATGGGAATAATGGTCCTTATCGTGACAAAAAGGCTTATGACTTGCTGATTCAAAGTGAAGCTGGATTCTTATCGGTGACCGGCACTCCCGAAACCCCCAGCAAAGCGGGTAACTCGATTGCCGATATTGCCGCAGGCATGTATGCCTACACCAATGTACTGGCTGCACTTTTACAGCGCGGTAAAACTGGCAAAGGATCTACTATCGACGTTTCCATGCTCGAGTCTTTGGGTGAATGGATGAGCTATCCGCTCTACTACGCCTATGAAGGTGCCACCCCTCCTCCGCGCAATGGCGCATCTCATGCCACGATTTATCCCTACGGGCCATTTAAGGCGGGCGATGGTGGCACCATCATGCTGGGACTTCAAAATGACCGTGAGTGGGTTTTATTCTGTGAAGTGGTGCTCGAGAATCTAGCTTTAGCCAAAGACGAGCGCTTTGATAAAAACTTCAAACGTAATGAGAAGCGAGATGAACTGCTCTCCATCATTGATGCTTGTTTTAGTAATCTCACTACCGAGCAAGTCATTGCAAAACTAGATCAAGCCCAAATTGCCAATGCCCGTCTAAATGATATGCAAGGCTTATGGAATCACGATCAACTCAAAGCAAGAGATCGCTGGGTACAAGTGGAGTCACCTGTAGGGCCTGTTCCAGCCATGCTACCCCCTGGTAGCAATAACACCTTCGACTACCGCATGGATGCCATTCCCGCCGTTGGGCAGCACACCAATGCAATCCTATCGGAGCTGGGTATTTCAGTAAGCCAAATCGAATCGATGCGCGCTCAAGGCGCGATTTAAAGTAAAGGCGAAGAGAGGTGGGCGGCGTTCTCTAACATGACACGCCAACGCGGTCGCTTACCCCATCTGACTGAATCCACCATGTCAGATTGAGCTAAATAGGATTCAATCAAAGTCTCCAGCTTGGCGCAAAACGCATCGTTGTACACGATTAAGCTAATTTCAAAATTCAATCGTAAGCTTCGTTGGTCAAAATTCACCGAACCAAAAATTGCCACCCGCTTATCTATCAGCAAGCTCTTGGTATGTAACAAGCCACCATGGAACTCGGCGATATTAACGCCTGCACTCATCAGGTCAGAATAGAAGCTGCGACTACTCCAAGCAACCAATGTCGAATCATTTAATTTAGGAACAATTAAGGTGACCTTTACGCCTCGACCAGCAGCCGCCATCAAAGCCTGAATCAACCCATCATCTGGACCAAAGTATGGCGTAGTAATAGTGAGCTCTTCGCGCGCATCCATGATGGCCGAGAGAAGTACTTGATACAAGATATCGTCACGATAGACCGGTCCAGACGAAAACTCTTGGGCCAAGACCTTGCCTTCTTGCGGACTGGGGGCTGGCGCCACATCATTAAAGTGCGTAATCTTCGGATTATCAACACTCCAGTCAAAAGAGAATGTCAGCTCAAATTGGGATGCAATCGGTCCTTCAATTCTGACCATGGCATCAACCCACTCACCCACACCGGAATCCTGCTTGAAACTGCGCGGATCAACCATGTTCATACTGCCAGTCCAAACAATGGTGTTATCGATCACAAATATTTTTCGATGTAGCCTTAGGTCAGCGCGGCGAAACTGGAAGCGGCCAATCTGAATTGGCAATGCCTCAGTTACCTGAATGCCAGCATTTCTGAAACGATTTGGCCATCTGGATTTAAACCAGTTTTTGCTACCCAAGGAATCAAGTAAGACCTTACAAGTTACACCGCGTTTAGCAGCCGCGATTAAGGCCTCACCAACGCGGTCCGCATCACCGCCGAGAGCCCAAATATAAAACTCCAAGTGCAGAGTTTTCTTTGCCTGATTAATCTCATCAATGAAATACTGCAAGATCTCTAAGGAGCTAGTGAACAGTTCAATCTTGTTGCCCGCAATGACAGGAGAACCATTTTTAGCCTCCGCCAATACACTCAAGGCTCTACCTTCGATTGGTAGCAACTGCTTGTCAGCCTGATAACACTTACGCGTACTCTCAGTGATCGCGGCGTACTCTTTATCCATGCGAATAATTTTTCGAGTGAGCTGGCGACCCACGGGACGTTCACCAATCAGAATGTACAGGCTGATACCAATCAATGGGAATAAAACGACAATCAGAAACCAGGCCAGCACAACACCAACTGGCCTTCTCACTGAAATTAATTTAAATCCAAATAGAATCACAATGATGACATGTGCTATTGGCACCCAAATAAGAGATTCGCCAAAAATGGATCCGAGTAAAAAATTAATAATGTTCATAAAATCTCAAGTTCTGCTGCAATGCCTAAGTGATCAGATAGTTTCAACCAGTCGTGCATTATCTCTGCAGAATGGATTTTCAAGCCTCTTACATAAATTCGGTCCATCGCTAGCATCGGCTTTACGCTAGGGAAGGTTTTTGCAGGGGCGCCTGTTAGCACCTCAAAAACTTCATCAAAACCAGCGACGCGCATCGGTGCACTGATGCGATTACGCCAATCATTAAAGTCACCCGCCACAATAGTCGGGCCACCCTTGGCAAGCGAATCAATATAACGAATAATTTCTTCCAGCTGACGCTCTCGCCCTCTTTCAAATAAAGCCAGGTGCACGCAGAAACAATGGATTGGTGTTGCAACACCCTCTAGCTGAGTAATGCTATGAAGTAAGCCGCGCCGCTCAAATCGATAGGCCGAGATATCGTAGTTTTCACCCTTATGCAAAGGTCTTTTAGAAAGAATGGCATTACCATGATGACCATCCGGGTATTCAACATTCTTGCCGTAATGCCAATCATGCCAAAAATCTTCGGATAAGAAATGGGTCAGCTCAGTCAAAGGCCATTGACCAAACCTTCTGATTCGCCCGCGATGTTCTTGCTGAAGCTCTTGCAAGAAAAGTAGGTCTGGATGATGGCTACGCATTTTTTGACGCAACTCATAAATCGTAGATTTTCTATGCAAGGGCGATAAACCCTTATGCACATTAATACTCATGACGCTAAAGCGGCCTAACTGTAATTGCGTCACTAAAACTGTCCTGCAGCACGGTGTCGCCTGACGCGTGCTAAATAGATTTCACCTTCAACCAGATCTTGGCATTGCATACATTTATTGCAAATCGATGCCTGTTCACGCAACTCATCAATAGAGTCGATCGGATGGGTATCGAGATATTCACGAAGATCGACATCGAGAACCTCATTACAGAGGCAAATGACTTCAGCCATAAGTTATAAGAAGGGAAATTATTTGCATTTATGCCATTTTGCCATCGCCTTGCTAGAATCAAGCCCATGTTGATTACCTTTCGGGATGCCTTTATGCTCCTCGCGCATTTAGATGCCGGGGTGATGGGCATTGTCCTAGTCTCTTTACAGGTCAGTCTGACGGCACTTCTCTTGGGCACCTTGATCGGACTGCCTTTAGGGGCACTTTTGGCGACCGAAGAATTCAATGGCAAAAAGACGATTACAGTTGCCTTAAATACCCTCATGGGGGTTCCGACAGTCATTGTAGGTGTCGTAGTCTACCTATTACTCTCCCGTACAGGGCCTTTAGGGGTATGGGGATGGCTTTTTACACCCAACGGCATGATCTTGGCGCAAACATTGCTTACAACCCCCTTAATTGCCGCCCTAAGCCGTCAAATCTTGGAGGACTCTTGGAGAATTCATCGGGATTCTTTCATGGCACTTCGCTTACCCCGAATGGCCGCCCTAAAATGGCTGATTTGGGACTGCCGTTTCTCGCTCACGATTGCCATTTTGGCTGGTTTGGCTAGAGCGATATCCGAGGTGGGTGCCGTGATGATTGTGGGTGGCAATATAGACCAGTCCACCCGCACCATGACAACTGCCATTGCTTTAGAAACTAGTAAGGGAGACTTGCCCTTGGCGCTTGCCTTAGGCATTATTTTGCTCGGTATTGTGCTGCTGGCCAACCTCTTCACATTTGTAGTTCGCCAAGTTGCGGAGCGTCGATATGGTTAATAGCTCTGAACAATTTCAGCAATTCATTGAATTGAAAGGCGTCATCGTCAAAAGTGATGGGCGCATCATCTTAGATATTCCGCATGCAGTTATTCCTGCCGATCAAATTTGTGCCTGCATTGGGCCCAATGGTGCAGGCAAAACAACTCTCCTAAAATTACTTGATGGTTTAATCAAACCAGATTCAGGCACTGTCACCCACTCTAGCGGCCCGATCAAATCATCCCTTGTATTGCATCACACACCCATGATCAAGGCTTCAGCAAAAGCCAATATTGCTATGGTGAAAGATGCCGACCCTTCAATTAACTCTACTGATATTGATGCGGTTATGGAGCAGATCGGATTAAGTCATCTTGCCAACACCCCTGCGCATAAACTCTCAGCAGGTGAAAGACAGAAACTCTGTCTAGGTCGAGCTATTTTGCAAAAACCCAATTTGGTTTTGCTTGACGAACCTACTGCTAACTTAGACCCGAATACTACGGAGCAAGTCGAAGAAATCGTACGTCAATTTAAGCTTCAAGACACTAACGTCATCTTCACATCTCACCAACTTGCACAAGTACAAAGAATTGCAGATTACATCCTCTTCATTGATCAGGGTCAGCTAAAAGAAAAAGGACCCGTAGGTCCTTTCTTTGCCGATCCTCAGACACAAGCAGCTAAGCGCTACTTACATCAAGAGTTGCTCGCCGAGTAATTACTTTGCTGCTGGTGCTGCAGCTACAGGCGCAACAAATGGGGGTGGTGCAACACAGGCTGCAGGAGCTGGAGTACCAGGAACCCTAAACTTGTCTGCCACACGATTCATAGCCTGACAAAGCTGGAACCCCGCTACCTTGTCGCCATAAGCCGCTTTTGCTTTTGCCAAAGTTGCGGCCGCTTGAGCTTCAGGCGTCAACGGAGGCAAAGTAGCAAATGCAGTAGTAGTAGCCATTGAGCAGAGTGTGAAAGCAATGATTTTTTTCATGGCTTTGTCCTTATTTATTAATCTTGTTGTACCAAATTTCATGGTGTTCCTTAGCCCAAGTTGCGTCAACGTAGCCAGTCTTCATGCCGTCGATTGAGCCCTGCATACCAATCGTACCGATATAGATGTGGCCCATTGCCATAGCTGTCATCAAAATAGCCGCAGAACTATGAATGATGTTGGCTAATTGCATAGTGCCACGCAAGTACTGAATATCCATGAATGGCACGATCATGTCGAGCACAAATCCAGAGGCAGAAATAATCAAGCCCAAGAAAACCATGCCGAACCAAAACCAGAACTTCTCGCCAAAGTTAAAGAATCCAGCTGGCACATGCTTACCAGAGAAAATACCACCGAAAGACATTAACCATGCCATGTCACCCTCTCCAAAAATATTCTTACGAACAAAGAGGAAAAAGAAAATCACGATGCTTAATGTAAATAGCGGACCAACAAAGTTATGAATGCTTTTGCAAACCATCAAGAAGGAGCCATAAGCTGCGCCGCCCATCAATGGCATTGCAAAGTACTTGCCGTACAAAATTAGTAAGCCAGTAAATGCCAAGGCAATGAAGCTAAATGCCATTGTCCAGTGTGTCAGGCGATCGAAGCCATTGAAACGCTTAATTTTTGTGCCAGATAAGGGCTCCTGCAACTTAATTGGGCCTTTAAACATATACATCGCAATCACACCAAAGAACGCAAGCGCTAGGAGCCAGCCGCCATAAACGGTAATCACGCCATTGCGAATCAAGCGCCATTGCTGACCTGAGCGCTGAATAAGAACACTCGCCTCTTTATCTGGAATGCTGACATAGTTATAAGGATCGCTATTGGCTGTATCCCAAATGACACCCTCTTTAGGAGCTGTGTTCGCTGGTTGAGATTGCGCTTGTGTGCCACTAGGAATCGCATTGAGATTCTTAGGAATATCAATTCCGCTTGGCGATGGCAAAGGCTGCATTGGCGCACGTTCGGCCAAAGAAACCCCACTCAACAAACTCAGTGATACGCCCAGAGCCAAGACCCAGGAGCGACTAACACTTGAAAATGATCGATTCATACAAATATCCTTAAACGTTTTCGTTTTATTTATTGTTGTTTAACTGATCACTTAGCGCGT
>NZ_NCFJ01000344.1:0-2765 GCF_002281105.1 Polynucleobacter sp. 35-46-11 | reverse complement strand
CCAGATGCCGATGTTTTAGAGTTAGCAGCGAGCACCGTGCGACCTTGATAATTCTCCAACCGGTAAATCGTGTTCTTTTTGTAAGGCGCTATGTGGTAAAAATGCCAACCATCTGGCATGCCATTTCTTGGTCTATCAGCAGAAAATTTCGGCAAATCTTCCTGAGCCGGCAACTGATCTACGTTAAATGCTTGACCAGCCTCATTCTCAATGGAATTCCCAGTGAAGCCTGCACAGCCAAGCAAAGAGATGGCTGTAGCAGTCAACAGCAGCAGGGATCGAAAGCCAGTTTTTGTAAACATCCCTAGAATTGTCCCAAAGAATGGGGTGCTAAGTCTAAAATTGCCTGATGCGCCATCAATCCCCCTCAAGCTGGGCCGCTATCAGCATCTGTATCGCTGCGGCGCTGCACTTTGCCCTTGGCTTCTCGATTGAGTTCTCTGTTGATGAAGCGCATTACGCTTTATATGCAAAACATCTTGCCTGGAGTTACTTTGATCATCCACCATTAGTTGGCTGGATCCAGTGGCCATTAGTTGCCCTCACTTCATCCGAAGGGATTATTCGCCTCATTCCGGAATTGCTTTGGGTACTTTCTGCTTTCTTGGTATATCAGGTAACTATTGAAATTCATCACCTGATGCAGGGACGTAATGCGGGTTACCTAACCACCGCCCTACCTTCTGCCAATCTATGTGGATTGATGGCTGTGTTAGCAATCATTGCAGCGCCACTACCTCATGTTTTAGCAATCGGTCTTTTGCCTGACACCTTGCTCGCACCCTTAAGCCTGGGTTTAATGTTGATGGCTTTGCGCTGGATCCAAAATGATTACTTCACTGTTTCTGACTGGATTATTACTGGCTTGCTACTGGGCCTAGCAGGTCTGAGCAAATACACCGCCGCGTTTACTGCATTTGCCCTGCTCTTTGTTTTCTTGGCCTTACCAAAGAAACCTTGGATTACTAAAGCAGGTTTTTGGATAGCGGCAGCAATTGCCTTAATTGTGATTAGCCCAGTACTCTATTGGAACTGGATCAATGATTGGATCTCGTTCAAGTACCAAATTGCCCATGGTAGTGGTGGCACTTGGGCATGGCGTAGAGTTGGCGCCTTCATTGGTATTCAGATTGCCTGCTTTGGGCCGCTATTACTTTTAGGCAGCTATACATATATTAAGCACTGCCTTCACTCCCACAAGCTCCTTATCTTTGCTTTGCTGAGCTTTTTCATGATCCCTTTCATGATTTTTGCTTCACTTTCTGGGGGCGGCAGTCTCCCCCACTGGACTACCCCGGCGTGGTTTTGTCTAGCGCCATTTGCCGGCATTGGTCTAGCCAAGGCATGGGCCATGCAACATCGCATGGCAATACGCATCTTATTTGTTGGGCAACTACTCATTTGCTTAATAGGCTTTGGCTATGTTTTATCGGGAGGCATGAATACGGCAGCCCTTAAGTCCAATCCAATTGCTGACCTCTACGGATGGAAGATTGCAGGCGAAAAAGCAGCTCAATTGGCACAAGCCACTAAAGCAAACGGCATTGCAGTACAAAACTGGACGTTGGGTAGTCGGGCTGCTTGGTATGCGCAACCAGTACCAGTCTTTGTATTGGACCAGCGTCAGGATCAGTTTGACCTCTGGTTTGGGCAATTACCAGCTGGTGCGAACGCCTTAGTAATCAATTGGTCGGGCATGACTTTTAAGCCGCCTGTTGGGGCAAACCCCGCCTTTGAGCTCTGCGAACCCCTGGACAACCTAGAAATCATCCGGTTTGGGCAGGTTTTATCCAAATTTGACTACAGTCTTTGTCGCAACTGGCAGGACGCTGGTACAGCACGTTAATTCCCCAAATTCAAGACCTTAGGAGCCATAGGCATTATCCTTATGCCTATGAGTTCACAACCCCAAGCCACCCCAAAAGCCACATCTGGGTGGAAAGCAATCCTCAAACGGGCTTGGCCCACCATTCGTATTGTTTTGTCAGTCGCACTCCTCTGGAAGGCCACGAGCGGAATTGATTGGCACGCCCTATTCAATTCTGAAATTCGGATGCAGCCTTGGTGGTTTTTAGCTGCGGTATTCACGATGCTCTCGGCATTTATATGTGGTGGACTGCGCTGGGGATTTTTAATGCGCAAAGTTGGGTTTCAAGGAAGTCTCCTTAACTTTGTAGCACTCTATTTTGCTGGCGGACTCATCAATCAGGGACTACCAAGCACTCTTGGTGGGGATAGTTATCGCGCTATTACAGCCACCCATTTAAGTAGCAGCGGCAAATTGACTGAAGAAAAAGGCTTAGATGAGGAGCTTCATCACTCGGTAGACTTGGAGCACGCAACACCTAAATTGCGTCTGAGTTTTTCTATGGTGCTAGTAGATCGCCTACTTGGCTTGGCAGGAAACAATTTACTGGGTGGACTGGGCCTCATTTTGGGTGGCGCTACTTTGGCCGCCTGGGGAACAGACTTGGGTTACGCCGTCACAGGCATCATGGTTTTTGCTGGTTTATTTATTGCTGCCGTTTTAGCCTGGGGTCCGAGCTGCAACTTGCTACAAAAATTATTAGATCGCCTCAAAATGAGCCATGCCCTCCCAGGAATTAAGCTCGCTTTTTCTTGGCCCATGAATATCGCTCAAGCTGTATTTGCAATTGGCATTCATGCTCTCACAATTTTGACGCTGCTCTTCTGTCTTAAAGCCTATGGAGTGGATGCGCCTATTGAAGCCCTCATGATTGGCTTGCCTGCACTCAGCCTTCTCT